>JAQWSA010000095.1 GCA_029243445.1 Alphaproteobacteria bacterium | reverse complement strand
GGGTTCGATATACCGTAATCGGGGTTAATACTTCAGCTGAATGATGAACTGTATGAAAAGACCATAAACAGGGAATACGGTGCATCATACTATGAGTAAAGTATTTAGAAAAATCATCCAATAAAAACAAAAATATTGTGTATAGTATAGAAACAATTAAAATTGGAAGCGGCGAAAGGAAGGCAGACCCAGACGGAAACAATTCATGCAGTAAAAAGAAAAGATAGGTTGTAAATGCGACTTTGCTAATTAAAAATGGTGCAGCTAGCAATAAAAACCCATGATTAATTAACATTATTTGGTAATCAGCTTTTGCTGATAATGACAGTAAAATATTTCTGCTAAATAGCTTTTTTATCGTATTTGAAACCCCAGATCGCCATGTAGCTCCTTGCAAGCAAACACTCCAAAAAAGTGCAATTAAAATAGCAGTACCTATATACCCTAAAGAAACTCTCTTCTGAGGGTTAGTAAATGATATAATAAGATTTTGAATATAATCATCAAAAAACCAGTCAATCATAATAAGTATAACTCAATCTTAACATAGAGTATTTGGCCACCCAATTCTATGGACGACCAAATACTTTATTTTTCTAATCATTTTCAGCTGAAGCACCATCTCCCAATTTTTTCAGCATTTCTGCCATACCAGCAAGTTGATCATTTTTTCGTGCCTTAACATCAAACTTATCGACCATGAGATTTTGTACTTTAAGCATGTGGACCATGTACTCTTCTATACCCGATGACTCACCTTTTACGTAGTTTCCTTTACTATCAATATCAACTACCTGGCTAGAGTTTGGTAAAACAGGTCCAAAACCGATTAGACGGTTAAGTTTAACGGCGGTCTCTCCCAGCTGAATACGTCCAGTCTGCAATGATAAACTAAAACCTTTTAGCTCACCCCAGTGCTTAATATATTTTTTCTCGTATTTATCAGAACCCTTTTCAGTGGCCATAGTTTCATTTATTTTTTTCAAGTCTTTATAAACTGAGCCTGCATATTTAAATACAGATTCAGCCAGAGTTTTTTGCCAATTCGATTCAATTATGGCGGCGTAATCTCTCAGTTTATTACGTTGCGCATCGGTCAGTACGGCTCCATCAGCATTCGTTATCACACGACGGCCATTAAGAAATGCATTCCCAATATTTTTAGCATATGATGTTTTCTTAGATTTATCATAACCAGCAGCATAGTAAGCAGGTGCAAACATCATTTACTTATATAAATCGACCTTACCATCACCATTGTGGTCTGCAGCTTCAAAACCTTCGGGCTTCTGTTTAGCTATAGAATAGAGCTGACCTGGAGATAAAGAAAGTCCATGCGCAGGCATTCCAAAATAGCCAAATGCTTCATCCCAACTATGTTCCTTACCTGTGTAAGCAGCACCTTTTTTGTAAGGTTTGTTATTAGGTTTTTTATTAGCCGATAGCTTCTCATCAAGGTAATTGTCTACCGCCTGATTATAGAAAACTGCTCCCATTATAAATTTGGATATTAATTGTGGATAGTTATATCCATTCCTATTATCGACACCCTTTTTAGCTGAAGATGCTTTATCAATCCAAAATGTAATTAATTCAGGTCCTGTCATATTATTAGGCATACCAGAGATAGTACCTTTATAAGTTTTACCAGATAAATTCTTCTTTTTACTAATCTGATCAACATTAGTCTGTTTTACTATAAATGATCCCTTAGTTTTGGGAGCTATTATCTCACGATTAGGAGTCTTCTCACCATAATAACTCATCATCTTTGCTTTGAGTTCAGGATTGGCATTACCATTTCCTTTACCCGCTAATTTTTTTAATGAATCATGGAGAACATGTCTTGCTATCTGACCTGTATAAGAAACAGAACTTGATTTAGATCCCTTATAATCTTTTACTGTAACTGGGAAATTACTATAAATACTATCTCCTGCATTCACATTAAGAGATAGTACAGTTACCCCTGTAATAAACGCTCCTGATGCTAATAAATTCTTCACCCAAACCTTACTCACGATTGTCACCTAAAATTTAGTTAATATCCAAAACTTATTTTCAATAAACATTGAAAATAAGTTTTCTAATAGCTCGACCCGTTAAATACAGTTAGTTCGATTATTAGCTTCTTTTTAATGAGAATAGTTATCAACGTCAATGCTAATGATAATCATTATTGATAAATAGATTACAGAACAATGATAAAAATAAATAATTATTCTGTTTTTTTATTTTTTTTCAATTACTTAATAGATAATAATAACCAAGATAATTACTTATAAATAGTAAAAAATATTTGTTTATTTAGCATTGTAATTGTACATAAAATATATGAGAATGATTTTTAATTACAGATATTAGCTTTTAATCGCTAATATATAAATCAATATGAATTTATAGAGCTGTATATTACTCACTGTTTACTAAACTAATTATTAGTTACGGACCGCATAGAATAAAATATGTTAAAACTAGAAAACATAAATCTAGCACTCGAAGAAACCAAAGTTATTCGAAATATATCCTTTGTTGTAAAAGAAGGAGAACTATTGTGCCTGCTTGGTCCTTCTGGTTGCGGCAAAACAACCACCTTACGTTTAATAGCGGGTCTGGAAACACCGGATTCAGGAACGGTATCTATTAATGGAGCTAATGTGTCCACAAACTCATTTGTTCTTCCTCCGTATAAACGTGATATAGGCTTTCTTTTTCAAGATTTTGCTCTTTTCCCTCACCTTACGGTAAAAAATAACATTGCTTATGGCCTTAAGCATTTAAGTAAAGCTGAGGCCCAAATAAGAACCACAGATATACTAGAACAAATTAGGCTAGAAGATCATTCGGATAAATACCCACATATGTTATCCGGTGGTGAACAACAAAGGGTCGCGTTAGCCAGGGCACTAGCTCCTGAACCAAGCTTGCTTTTAATGGATGAGCCCTTCTCAGGACTAGATACTTCTTTAAGAGAAAAAATCCGTGAAGAAACTCTACAGATACTAAAAGAGCGCGGAGTCACAACAGTTCTAGTAACCCATGACCCCGAAGAAGCCATGCTGATTGCTGACCAAATTGTTCTAATGAATGAGGGAAATATAGTTCAATGTGGTATACCTAGTGATATATATCATCAACCTACTAATATTTTTTCTGCAGAGTTTTTTGGAAACATTAATAAGGTTGATGGAGAAGTTGAAGGTAGTAAAATATCTACGGATATTGGAACCTTCTCAAATAAAAACTTTCCAAGTGGTTCTAAAGTTGACGTTTTAATACGTCAAGATGGCATACGAATTTCTCCAGACATAGAAAATTCTTCTTTCAATGGAAACCTAAGAGTCTGTGACGTTAGATATTCGGGAAACTCTAGTTTAGTTAGCATAGGGATTGGAAATTGGCCTGAACCCCACACACATATTGTAGCTAGAGAACTAGGAAGAATTTCACTAGAAAAAGGTAAGCCAATAAATTTAGAAATTGATCATAATCGAGCTTTTATTTTTAAAAAATAATAAGATTCAATCATAAGAAAATATTTTTCTAACATTCTCCTAGTTATATAGTTATATAATATATTGAAAACAGTGCTGGTTTAAGAGCCCACAAGTGTCGTAGGATCTATTTACAGATAATAGATTCTGGGTCTTCATTTATAATCAACCTAAGTATTTGTAAAAGTTTAGTTAATAAAATCATTCTCTTTAAAAAGTTTTTAAAAACTTATAATTACTCTAGCATAAAGGTATATCGTCGTTCTCTACTTCCTTTATTAAATGATTACATAAAGAGATATACATGAGTCAAAATCATATTAAAAAAGAATATAATTTTACTAAAAACCCTGGAAGCATCTCTAAACTTGCTAATCAAATTCGAAATGGAGAAGCTAGTCCATTACAGCTAGTTAAAAACTATATTAACAGAATTTCAGTAAGTGATTCATCAGTAAATGCGTGGGTATCAGTAGATACTCAAGGAGCATTAGAAACTGCTGAACAACTTGAAGAAGAAGCTTCTATAGGTAAAATTCGAGGGCCACTACATGGTATTCCTATAGGAATAAAAGATATTATAGATGTTGCAGGCTGGCCAACGAAATGTAACAGCCCTACTCGAAGTGACATAGCACCTGCAAATGCAGATGCGGAGATTGTATCTATACTAAAATCTAAAGGAGCAATTATTTTAGGAAAATGTCATACTACCGAATTTGCCTATTTTAATCCTTCGCCTGCTTGTAATCCTCATAATATTAATCATACTCCCGGAGGATCTAGCAGTGGACCAGCTGCAGCAGTTGCCTCAGGAACAGTACCCGGTTCTTTGGGCACTCAAACTATTGCTTCAATTAATAGACCCGCGGCTTATTGCGGTATAGGCGCATTTAAACCAAGCATTGGAATAGGCGCAAACTATGGAGTCACACCATTGGCTCCTATGTTTGATACAGTTGGGTTTTATGGCTGGTCAGTAGCTGATGCAGTCGCTCTATTTGAAGCAACTCTGCCCATTAACATCAAAACAAAATCTCGCAAAAGTGAGCAATCCATTCGTTTAGTAATATTAGAAGATAAATTTTTTAATCAAAGTAATCCCGAAATTCTATCAGCCCGTGAAATAATTGCTAAAAAACTTAGTTCTGCTGGATATGATGTGACTTACCTCAATTCGCCCATCTCTTTAGAAGCATTGAGCCAGATACAAATGCTTACTGCAGAATTTGAGCTATCCCGCGTTCACGCTAATTTATTACATTTTGCTACTGAACAAGTCAGCGAAAAGTTACGCGAGGCTATAAGTCGTGGTGGTAATTTTACAGAAAATGATTATCTGTCAGCACGCAACCAAATGGATAAAGCTCGTAAGTCATTTTTTTTAGACTTCAATGCAGGAGATATTTTTCTAATCCCAACAACTCCAGAAACTGCACCAGAGGGCCTTGAATGGACAGGTGATCCAAGATTTATTGCTCCTTGGACCGCTTTAGGTGGTCCGATTGTTTCACTTCCTGGCGGCAAGGATACATCAGGCATGCCTATAGGATTTATGCTGGCTGGATTTCCGGGTGATGACACAAATTTTGCTAGGGTTTCATGTCAACTAGAAGAAAAATTAATCAATGCATAAAATTTATTTCATATATTTTGTATAGCTTTTAAATGCCTTTATCTTCTCCGTGAACATGATATGCAATATCTCGAGAAGGTGACCTTCCCATAATGTCTAGATTAGTAGGTAGCCAGGCACAAACATTTGCTCCAGGAGCCCATACCGTTTTACAACTTCCAGGCACGAAAAACTCTACAAAAATAAATTCTTCGGAACCATTATTGTGAAATGAATGAGCTTCTTTATCATAATTATAGAGAACATCTCCGGCGGATAAATTACATGAAACCCCTGCTAATACGGCTGTGCCAGATCCTTTAAGTACGTATTGAAAATGTTCTGCACCTTCATGATGATGTTCGGGAGCTTTGGTGCCTTCGGGATACCTAATCATCTCTCCACGATACGCCTCGGTACCAGTCAATGTGCGCGTAGCCAGGTATATACGCGTTCGTTGATCATGTTCAGATTTTAAAACTGGTTCATTAGACCAATCAGTAGTTTGTAATATGCTGGGAGTATTATTTATTTGATTATCAAAACGTCGAGCATTAGGTACAATAGCAACTAATAATTTGGTGCATTCCTCGTTAGCCCTAAAATCACCTTCATAACCTACAGGCATATAAGTTACGCCATGCGGTTCTAATTCCACTTCATAATTTGTTAGAATTCCGGAACCTTCTAGAATTTGCAACCAACCAAAAGCCCCTTCATCTAGTGATATATTGTATATCGATCCCTTAGTAAATTCCATCAGATTTAGAAGAACATGATCCGAACCTGTATTTTTAGGAGATAGAAGACGCTGGATAGTAACTCCTTTCTCAATCTCTATACATTCAATTTCTAATCCTCTAACAACAATTGGCATATTAACCTTCCAAAATAACTTTTAATGTTTAGTAACGTAAAATCTAAGTGTGTTTCTATTTATAAAGGTCCAAATGATGGCGGAGACACTCGCCGTTTAGAGGCCTCTTCATAAGAAGACGCAACCTGTAACAATGTGTCTTCTTTGCCAGGTTCAGCTCTAAATACTAATGAGAACGGTAAACCTGGTTCAATAGCTTCAGTTGCTTGATCGGTTGAAGCAGAGATATAACGTTTTGCATCATCGCTTAGTTTAAATACTGGGTCATATGCAGTTTTAACATAACCTGCTGGTATTAATATTTCCGTTAAACCAGCATTTGGTCCATTAAATGTTTCCGGCCTAAGGTTATGCATTATATCATATTGGGCTGGACCTCCAATAATTCCTGGTGGCCACGGTGTGTGAAGCCGAACTAAACAATCAAGGTGATTTTCAAGAATTACCATCATATCAACACGACGAAGCAACTCACGTAACATAATTCTCTCATTAACTCCTTGACGAGAACCGTGCGGATTACGAGGATCATCTACCTCTTCCCAGTTTTTGAATGAAGCTCTTTGGTCATCACCCCAAAATTTAGATCGGTTATTAAGTTCACTAAAATCTACTAACGATTCTGTAAAACCAAGTGCTTTCCAGTCAGCAGATCGACGAGTTAGGTATTGGGGAATATGAAAACGGAAGGCCATGGCCATTTCCTGTTGTTGAATTGTACCAATATCTAGGTTTTCTGGAGGTGATATAATACCTTCTGCCATTTTAATCATATAATCTATGGGCTTCATTTTACCTGTACCAAAAAACTTCCCTGGCGTAAATTCAGTGGATAAAATTGACGATGCAAAGTCTTTAAATATCGGTTGATCATCAGGTCCTAGTCGAAAAAGTAAATCTGGCATAAATACAGGAACAAGACGCGCCAAAGCTGACCGAAAATCAGTCTCCATAGTCTCTATATCTGGATCGGGTTTCCATAGAGGGTCGGTCGACTCTACTAACGTTGCACCTAAATGCTCTCCTATAACTGTCTTTATTTCTTCTTTAGCAGCATTAATTATAGGCTCTTCTGTTTTAGAACCATCAGGATAGACCATTGACTCACGTATGATTCCAATCCTCATATTTTTAAGAGCGCCCGGCTTTCCATGCATTCTAGCATGCTCTGAATAAGTTGAACTTAAAACTGATGACCGAGGAATTGTTGTAAAAGGATCTCTTGGGTCATAGTATCCTTCATTTGGATCTTTAAGTGCGTCTAGTATCTTAGCACAATCTGATATTTTTCGACAGTGAATACCGCTACGGTCACAATATATATCGGCACCAATTGCACCACCATCAAATCCCAACATAGACTTATGAGGTAGTATCAAAGCAACCGAATTATGATTAGATGGACCACGGCAAGAAGCCCTTGTCTCTTCACCTAAACTGGCCATAACAAGATTACAACTTACTGATACAGCTGAGCCAGAACTAGACCCCAGTGATGCTGCGCGGGTTGTGTCGTATGAGTTAGAAGGATTTCCTCCCCATGTACTCCTCTGATAACCAAGTGTGGAAGGCAAAACCTTATCTGGTAAGTGTTTACCATGCCCAGGATCACCAGCTCTGCCATTATATTCGGTATTTATAGCTTTAGCATAAATTATAGCCCCTTTATCGCGAAGCTGCTCTACTAGTATGTGGTCACGAGCAGGAAAATCTATATCATATGCTGCATCGCCACCGCCTGTAGAACGCATATCCTTTGTATCAAAAGGATCTTTGAATGAGAATGTAACACCATACATTGGCATTTTTTCTAGATCTGGATCATTTCCATATTCTTCATCGAGTTCGGCAGCACGCTCTAAAGCATCAGGAAATTGACGAAACATTTCACATACTGGAGGAGCCCCAACCGGCAACGGTCCTTTAGAAGGATGTAAGTCATAATCACCACGACATGTAACCGAACGCTCTCCTCTAATATTTAGTGTAGCTAATGCATTAACTTGGCCTGCATCTGGTATACCAACAATCATTCCAAATTGCTGATCCACTTCAGGATCTGATGCTGTTGGTTCCATTCTACCAAACTCTAAAGGAGGACCTTTATATTTATCTAGATCTGGTAACAAATCACTTGCTGCAACAGTTTGAGTGGGAAAATTAAGTGATGATTCAGCTCTTATTGCTCCGTGGGATTCAGCAATAGATTCGCCTTTTTCCGTAACTAGCATACTAGCAACACCATTATATGCCTTAGCTCTTGCTATATATGCCTTAACGATTTCAACACAGTTTATCTGACCCGATTGAATGGCCCTGTGCATTTCATCTATAGTTGCTTCTTCTATTTCAAAAGAACCAACTTGCGATTTTTCACTCATTAATTACTACCTCTTTTTTTATAATTTAAACTAATTTATAAAGCCTATAAAACACCAGCTTAAACTAATTAATCTAAATAAAAATACACTAATGAATAAAACAGTATAAATAATATATTTTTAAAACATAAGATTTAACCATAAGTATTTATGTTTTAGACATTTAAAACTAAAAGTATTTATTACTTGGTCTTGGCAAACCAAGATTCTCTCTCAGAGTTTTTCCTATATATTTACTACGGAAAAGCCCTCGACGCTGTAGTTCTGGAATGACTGACTCACAGAAATCCTCTAATCCACCTGGTAAATGCGAAAACATTATTGTAAACCCATCACTGCCCTTTGATTCAAACCATTCCTGCATCTCATCAACTATAGAGCTAGGTGTACCCACCATTGCTGCTCCAGAATAACCGCCTAGCCTTTGGGCTAGTTGACGTACTGTTAAGTGATCTTTCTTAGCTAATGCAATAGCTCTACTACGACCGCTTTTACTAGCATTACTTTCTGGAATATCCGGAAGAGGTTTATCCAATTCAAACCTTGAGGCATCACTTCCAATCGCGATGGATAATGATGCTATAGCACTATCAATATGAACTAAGCTATCTAGCTTAGCTCTTTTCATTTTTGCATCTTCAATTGTTTCACCAATCACAACAAAACAAGCAGGTAGTATTTTAATCTCATCTGGATTGCGACCAAGTTTCTTGGCACGTGTCTTAACATCTAAGTAAAACGCGCGACCGGCAGCTAAATCAGAATGCGATGTAAATACCGCATCAGCAGTTTCAGCAGCAAGTTGACGACCAGAATCAGATGAACCAGCCTGAACAATTAGGGGCCATCCCTGCACCGGCCGGGCAATATTTAAAGGTCCACGAACCGAGAAGTATTTACCTTTATGATCAAGTATATTTAGCTTTTCAGGATCAAAATATACTCCACTTTCTTTATTTTTTATAAATGCGTCTTCATCCCAGCTATCCCATAAACCAGTTACTACATCATAAAATTCTCTAGCACGAGCGTAGCGATCTCCATGCTCAAGAGCCTCATCAAGACCAAAATTTAATGAAGCATTCGGATTTGAGGTCGTAACAATATTCCATCCCGCTCTTCCTTCACTAATATGGTCCAGAGAGGCAAATCGACGTGCAACATGGTAAGGCTCATCATAAGTAGTTGACCCTGTCGCCACTAAACCAATATTCTTTGTTACAGATGCCAAAGCAGAAAGAAGAGTAAAAGGCTCAAATGAAGTTGGTGTCGCACTTCTTTTTAGCGCATCAATAGGCATATTGAGTACTGCTAAGTGATCAGCCATAAAAAAAGCATCAAATTTTGCTTCTTCGAGACGCTGTGCAAATTTTTTAATATGCTCAAAATTAAAATTAGCATCAGCATAAGAATTAGGATAACGCCAACCACCTGTATGAATTGTAGCTGGTCTCATAAATGCGCCTAAGTGTAATTGACCTTTTCTAGCCATTCATCTCAAAACCTTTGAAACTAAATTCATTATAAAAGTATTTTTATATAATTCAGTTATACTTGATTGGTGTTTCAATGTCATATCTAGCATTAATATGATTTTTTGAAATTATAATGCTAATATAGACTTTATGAGTTCAATTATTAGAAAAACCACAAACCTTATTGATATTGGAAGCTTTTGGATGGCCATGGGACATCGACCATCCGGAGCAACTGTAGTGACGGCAAATAGCAAAAAAGGTCCATATGGACTTCTCGCTTTATCAACTACACATGTTACAGCCGATCCTCCAACTATGCTGGTATCAATTGATAACTCAACATCAGCCCTAGGGGCAGTTAAAGAGTCAAATCATTTTGCAATAAATATCTTACCAATGGGAACAGAAGATTTAGCTAACTCTTTTTCGGGAAAAGGAAAGTTAAAAGGATCAAAACGTTTCGACCCTAAGTTATGGTCAAGAATGACTACCGGGGCACCCACATACAATAACTCCGTTATAATTATGGACTGTGAATTAAAAGAAGTCATTGAAAGGCACAATACGTCTATTGTGATTGGAAGAGTGGTTGATTTACTAATAAATCAAGATAATGAGCCACTACTATTCTACAAAGGCAAATTTACTTCATTTAAAACCTAAAAACCAAAATATATAACTTATTATCTAGCTATTTAACCTTTGGCCACTGGTTTGGTAGCTCATAAAACAGTCTTCAATCTTCTACATGCCTATCTTGTCCAGCTTGCACCCTATAATATTTACAATCGTAACCTGGTGCTGCATGCATATTATGAGATTCACCAGCGCTAAAATATATTACATCTCCTGGTTCAACATTCTTTTTATTTCCATTAGAATCAGTAGCCACACCTTTTCCTTCTAAAACGTAATAAATTTCTGCAGCATTTGGGTGCCAGTGGGGCTTTTCTCTAACCTGACCATCTCGAAATGATGCAACTGACACAGAACAACTCTCATCATTTATTATTTTTGTTCTAACATATCCATCATCTGCAATTTCTGATGAATTTTTTGATGGGTTTTCATCAGAGTACTTTCCAGTTTCAAACGCATTAAAAATCTGCATGTCCAATGCTCCAATTAAGGTTATAAATTTTTATTATTATAATATCACTTTTACTTTACAATACTTGATGCAAGTTTTTCAGCTAACATTATAGTTGGAATATTAGTATTAGCTCTCGGTATATCGGGCATAATAGAAGCATCAATAACTCTTAAGCCTTTAATCCCGCGAACCCTTGCAGAACTATCCACTACTGCCATAGGATCAGAAATTGCTCCCATACGACAGGTGCCTACATGATGTGCCATACCTGTAACACTTTCTGAAACAAATTCATTTAAACGATCATCATCGGCAATAAGAGCAGCTACATCTAGGTTGGGTTTTGAAAGAGACCCTACTATTGGTCGCCCTGTAGCAGGCAAAACATCAAGAAGCTTCGCTAAAGCTTTTGCTCTTAATGAATTAAAAGCATTCACATCATTTAACTGTCTCATGCGATGAGCATGTACGACCGGGAATGCATGATGCCAAAGCCCTCTTACTTGTTCAGATAATAAAATTTCTGCTGCACGTCGAACCGCCTCTTTTAAACGAATACGGTCTCGTTCATCAGATTGAAAATTAAATTCAATTAATGGTCGTATATTCTTATCAGCACTTCTTAAAGTAATTCTGCCCCTAGATGCAGGTTTAATTACTGCGGGAGTTAATGAACTAAGCCTTCGTCCCAATGCGTGCCATCCCGTCATGCCCACTAGAGAGATATACATATCACTAGGCGGACAATCTTTAAGACCTGAGGAATAGCGAAGTGTTGCCATCGTATGCAGTCTATCGCCATATTTGTGGTTTGCGATAGATCGCATATGAGCAACCAGGTAAGTAATCTGGTGGTTTTGTAAATTAGAGCCTACGCCGGGCACATCAGCAATAACGTCTATATTTAATTTACGGAGTTCATCAATAGGCCCTATACCAGAACGTAATAACATTGTCGGCGATTGCAAAGCACCAGCAGATAAAATAACTTCTTGTCCATAAATTCTTTCATTCTTTCCATTAATATTTGCAATAACTCCAGTAACTTTTTGTTTATTTTCTGCATCGTCAAACAATAAAGAGCTTACTTTGGATCCAGTAACAATTTTTAAATTAGGCCTCTGCCTTACTGATGAATCAAGATAGCAGATAGCACTCGAAGCACGTTTTTCTAAAAACTTACTAGTAGGTAACACGCCAAAACCATCTCTAAAATCAGCATTAAAGTCATTAATGCTAGCAATCTGCTGATTGTTACAAAATTCACTTATAGCATTCATTAGAGGAGGCCATTTCGATTGTTCCAATCTTCTAATAGGAATAGGTCCTTCTTGACCATGCAGAGCGTTATCAAAGTCGTTATCACTTTCAAGCTTAAGAAAGAACGGTAAAACATCATCCCAACCCCACCCTGCTGCTCCCCGTTCTTCCCAACCATTATAGTCATCTGGAGTACCCCGAAACGCCACCATGCCCATTAGAGATGATCCCCCGCCCAATATTCGTGCCTGTCGCAACGGGAGGTCTAAAGAATTTCCGCGTTCACGCATATGAGCAGTTAGGTTTGACCACGCATAATCTGGATTATAATATGAAACGGGATATGTGTCCAAAACATCACTAGGTTCGGACCCAGGGGCAGTATCTCTTCCGGCTTCTAACAAAAGCACTGAATTTTTTGATAAAGCTGATAATCTATTAGCTAAAACACATCCGGCAGAGCCCCCGCCAATAATAATATAATTAAACATTTTTTTACTATCTTTAGGCAAATAGATTTATTCTATTGCTGATATTAACAAACTATGCAGCTAACATCCGTTCTAATCGTTTACGAATCAATAAATCTGCTTCCAGCATAATTTGATCGATCAATTCTTTGCATGACGG
>JAQWSA010000094.1 GCA_029243445.1 Alphaproteobacteria bacterium | reverse complement strand
GCCTCATCAGATAAGATATCACCAAATAAATTATCGGTTACAATCACATCAAACTGATGGGGATCACGCAGCAACTGCATTGCACAATTATCAGCTAAAATATGCTGAAATTCGACATCTGGATATTCTTCTTTAGCCACTCTCGCAGATATTTTTCTCCAGAATACACCAGTTTCCATAACATTAGATTTTTCAGCACAATGTACTAGGTTTTTTCTTTTGCGAGCTAATTCAAATGCAACACGCACAACTCGTACAATTTCTTCTTCATTATAAGCCTGTGTGTCAACAACTCTTACAGAACCATCCTCTAATGTCTGCTCACCTCTTGGTTGTCCAAAATAGACACCAGATGTAAGTTCACGCAAAATCATTATATCCAAGCCTTTTACAACTTCTGGCTTAAGAGTAGATGCATCTATCATTGCATCCAGGACAATAGCTGGACGTAAATTTGCAAATAAATCTAGGTCTTTACGTAACCTTAGCAACCCAGCCTCTGGCCTATGCTCACGTGGTACATCGTCCCATTTTGGTCCACCTACAGCTCCAAAAAGAACTGCATCTGTGGAGAGAGCAATCTCCATAGTTTGATCTCTAATGGACACACCGTGAGCGTCAAAACAAGCTCCTCCTGCTAGGTCTTCTTTAACATCAAACCTAACGCTACCCTTTTTATCAAACCATCCAATAACTCGCTGGACTTGTTCCATAACCTCTGGGCCGATTCCATCACCGGGAAGAACTAACACACTTCTATTGGCCGCCATAATTGCCTCATTATTGAAAACTTATTTAATACAAATATTTTATAATATGTATTATTAAAACTTATGTAGTTTAATACAACCAGGGTTGAGTTAATTGCTGTTTATCTTCAAATTCAGATATATTTGTATCTTTCTGCATGGTTAAACCAATGTCATCCAGGCCTTCTAATAGACATTCCTTTAGGAATGTATCAATTTCAAATTCATATGAAACTCCATTTGGAGCATTGATTTTTTGGTTTTCTAAATCAACTGTTAATTCAGGATTCTCAGTATCATTTGCGACCGCCATTAGCTCATCAACCTGCTCAGGAGAAAGCTTTATCAATAACATGCCATTTTTAAAGCTATTATTATAAAAAATATCCGCATATGAAGATGATATAACTACTTGAATACCAAAATCCTGTAATGCCCAAGGAGCATGCTCCCTTGAAGAACCACAACCAAAGTTAGGACCAGCAATAATTATTTTAGATGTGGTATATGGCTCGCGGTCTAGCACAAATTCGCCAGTATTGTTTCCATTAGAGTCAGTTCTTAATTCATGAAATAATCCTGCTGCCAGGCCTGTCCGTTCAATGGTTTTTAAAAACTGTTTTGGAATAATTTTATCGGTATCAACATTTACCATCGGTATTGGTGCTGCAACACCTGTAACTTTTTTGAATTTATCCATTACTAATTCCTTCTATCGCTTTAAAACCAGACTTTTGACAATCATGTCATGCACTGTCTGTTTCTTTTTGGTAAATGCGGACATAATAAAACCAACTAAAAAAGTGAATATTGTTACGTATTTTAGCCAATACCTAATAGTAGCTCTATTAAACGCAAGACGGTCACCATCCATATCAGTTACGTATATACCCATAAAAAGTTTTCCAATGGTCGCTTGAATGAAAGAACTTTCCATTACTGCAAAATAAATCCAAGCGGTAAATATCGCAGTTAGCTCAAATAATCGAAAAATAGTAAAGTCATCGCCTGTGTGTGAAGGGGAAGTAATACTAACGCCAAAAACTAAACTAAGAATCCACACCCATATTAGTAATATGCCACCGTCTACAATAGAGGACACTAACCTTAGCCAAAAACCTGCATAACGAAATTCTATTCTAGCATGTTTTTCAGCCATATATCTGTTTACTCACCAGATAGATCTCTAACGTCAACCAGTCGGCCTGAAACAGCTGCTGCTGCTGCCATAGCTGGACTAACCAAGTGTGTTAGTCCTCCTCGGCCTTGTCTTCCCTCAAAATTACGATTTGAAGTAGACGCACAACGCTCACCTGGTTCAAGGCGATCTGCATTCATAGCAAGACACATTGAACACCCAGGTTCACGCCAGTCAAACCCAGCTTCAACAAATATTTTATCTAAACCCTCTTCCTCTGCTTGCGCTTTAACTAAACCAGAACCTGGAACAATCATAGCATATACACTAGAAGCTACCTTGCGCCCTTCCGCTATTTTTGCTGCTTCTCGAAGATCCTCTATGCGTCCATTTGTACAGGAACCTATAAATACTTTATTGATGGCAATATCTTGCATGGCCATGCCTGGTGAAAGTTCCATATACTCAAGAGACCTTTCCCATGCCTGCCGTTGATTATTATCACGAGCATCATTTTCTGGGTCTGGTATATTTCCAGTTATTGACACTACATTTTCAGGACTGGTACCCCACGTTACTTGAGGCGCAATATCTCTAGCCGAGAGGACAACTTCTTTATCATATCTCGCGCCCTCATCTGTTGGCAGTGTCTTCCAATAAGAAACAGCTTGTTGCCACGAGCCGGCTTTAGGTACCATTGGACGGCCTTCAAGATAATCATATGTAACTTCATCTGGGGCAATCAAACCAGCTCTGGCTCCACCTTCAATCGACATGTTACAAATCGTCATACGCCCTTCCATCGATAGGTTTCTAATAGATTCTCCAGCGTATTCTATAACATGGCCAGTACCACCAGCTGTACCAATGGCTCCAATCATTGCCAAAATCATATCTTTAGCAGTAACTCCCACAGGCAAAACACCATCAACTAAAATTCTTAGATTTTTAGCCGGACGCTGCAGTAAGGTTTGGGTTGCCAACACATGCTCTACTTCTGATGTGCCTATCCCAAAGGCTAGTGCTCCAAATGCACCATGGGTCGCGGTATGACAATCCCCACAAACAATAGTCGTCCCAGGCTGAGTAAACCCTTGCTCAGGTCCAATTATATGAACTATCCCTTGGCGTATATCATTCATATCAAATAGTTCTATACCAAACTCTTTACAATTTTTACTTAGCGTTTCTACCTGTAAAAGAGATTCTTCATCAGTTATACCTAAACTTCTGTCAGAAGTCGGAACATTATGGTCAGCAACGGCAAGAGTTGCGTCGGGGCGCCGGACCATACGTCCATTAACCCTCAGACCTTCAAATGCTTGAGGACTAGTAACCTCGTGCACGAGATGCTTATCAATATAAATTAGACAAGTCCCATCTTCCTGCTGATTTACAAGATGAGAATCCCATATTTTATCAAATAGTGTACGTGGTTTCACCATTACCTAGATTCATTCCTTCCCACAATTTGAATATCTTAGAAAAAAAGCTCCGAAACATCAAATCTCGGAGCGTTTTCAATTATAATCTTAAGTCTCGACATAAGAGAATAATGCCCAAATCTAGTCCTTGGTGATTTCTGGTTATGACTCAGATTCCACTGCAGTTACTGTAGGGGGCTCTGTTTTTTGATTCTCTAATGCTGCAGTCTTTTTCTTTTTACCTTTACTATTTTTATCAATACCATGACCAGTGGTGCGTTCAAAAATCCTTGCAGCCTTGCCCGTACGTCCTCGTAAATAATATAGTTTTGCTCTACGCACTTTACCCCGACGAATAACATCTATGGAATCAACCCTAGGACTATAAAGCGGAAAAACACGCTCTACCCCCTCACCAAAGCTAAGTTTACGAACAGTGAAAGAAGAGTTAATGCCGGCGTTCTTTCGTCCAATACACACACCTTCATAAGCCTGGATACGTTCGCGCTCACCTTCTACAACCCTTACATTAACTCGCAGCGTATCACCCGAACTAAAGTCAGGAATACTGCTTTCACCACCCTGCTTAGCCAATTCAGCTGCTTCAAATTTTTCTAATATATTCATGTCCTAATTCCTTACTCAGCGTGTAAATCTAATTCCGAGTTATATACTTTTTCCATAAATCAGGCCTTCGAGCCCGTGTTGTTTTTTCCGCCTGTTCGTGGCGCCATTCTTTAATTTTTCTATGGTGACCTGAATAAAGAATTTCTGGAACCATATTTTCGTCGCCTTTTCTATCTTTCCAGGTCGCCGGCCTAGTGTAATGAGGATATTCCAGCAGATCGTTTTCAAAACTTTCTTCATCCAACGATCTCTGGCTCCCAACCACCCCCGGTAGTAATCTAACAGTAGCGTCAAGTAGAGCCAATGCTGCCGTTTCTCCTCCAGAAAGCACATAATCTCCAAGGCTTATTTCTTCTACCCTCCAAACGTCCAAAACACGCTGGTCTATTCCTTCATATCGACCACACAATAATATGACACCGGGACCAGACGCCAATTCCTTAACATATTTCTGATCTAATGGTCGCCCACGCGGGCTGAGATAGATGATCGGGGGGGAATCGTCAACCAGGCTAGTTGCAGATGTTAATGCAGAATCAATTATATCAGGACGCATAACCATGCCTGGACCACCTCCAAACGGCTCATCATCAACAGCATTATGAGAATTCATAGCAAAATCTCTTATATTAAGAGTATTTAGTTTCCATATATCATTCTCTAGTGCACGACCACTAAGACTTGAAGCAAGGGGACCAGGAAATATTTCCGGAAATAGAGTCAGAATTACTGCATGCCAAGACACCGAATTAGTTAGATTTTTGTTCATAATTATCTCTTGATCTATCAGGGGTTTCCGCACTTATTCCATCTATGTAGGATTCAGATACTGATATATATCCTTCTTTAATATCAATTTTAGGAACGGCTTCTTTAGTGAATGGTACCAATATTTCCATTCCTGATTTACTTATTACACCTATTACATCACTAGCTCCAAAATCATAAACTGAACTTACCTTTCCTAATATCTGCTCCGAATTTGTCTTAACTGTCATGCCTATTAAATCAGCGTAATAAAATTCGTCTGGAGAAGTTAAAGGCAACCTCTCACGTGGAACGTACAATTTTTGTCCCTTCAAAGTCTCAGCCATATCACGATCTGTAACGCCTAATACCCTAACTGCAACCTGGCCTTTTCCTGCACGGTTTGTGACCTCAAGCTCAAGATGACGGCTACCATCTTCAGTTTCAACAGCACCATATGAAGCAATTGACTCAGGTACATCAGTAAAAGGCTTAATACGTATTAAACCTTTTAATCCATGCGCACCTGTGACCACTCCTACACATACACGATCAGCTTTCGATTGCTGCTGTAGATCTTCGACCATCTGCTTTTAACCTCAGTGGATCAAGTAAATACATCCATTAGCCTTAATTAATATTTAGTAGACCAAATATTAATTTTCATTCTTTTGTTTTTCAGAAATTTCTTCTGATTCTGTTTCCTTGGCATCAAGTTCATCAACTACTGGAGCCTCTTCCTCAACCGCTTCTTCAACTGCTGATACTTCTTCTTCCACAGCCGGCTCATCAACTACTGCCTCTTTAGCAGCCAAAGCCTCTTTTTCAGCTTCAAGACGTTCTTGTGCTTTTTTCTTGGGTAGTTGTTGTTTGGTTTGCTCGCGTCGCTCTGGTATTTTCATAAAATCGACATTAGCCAAAAATTTAGCAACACGCTCTGAAGGTAATGCGCCAACTCCGAGCCAATGCTTTGCTCTATCAATATCAATACTTACACGCGCTGGGTTTTCTTTTTGTAACATAGGGTTGTAAGTGCCAATTTTTTCAATAAACCGCCCATCACGTGGACTGCGAGAATCAGCTATAACAATACGGTAGAAAGGGCGTTTTTTTGCACCCCCACGGGATAGTCTTATACGTAGTGACATTGTTTTGCCTTTATACTTGTTAATTTATATACTTGTTTATCTAGTTAGGAAGGTATGTGTACTGCTTCTATCTTATGTCCATCTAAATCGACGACAAACGCGCTATAGTATGTATCTCTATATTCTGGACGAAGAGCCGGTGGACCGTCATCCTGAGCCCCCGCCTTAATAGCCAATTCATAAAATTGATTAACCTGTTCTTGGCTATTTGCTTCAAAAGCAATATGACTACCATTATTGGAATCAATAGTTACGTCATTCCTCTTGTTTATCCAAAATGCAACTCCACCCAATATTGGCTTCCAGGAGGCAGTCCCGGGTTTCTCCACATATGGTCTATACCCCAAGACACCTAATATATCATTATAAAATGCCTTACTATTATTTAGATCTGTAACTCCTATGGAAACATGGTGAATATTCATAGATTTAATAATTACCTCCTAAAGCCAGGTGGAAAAGCTCCCATAGCCCCGTCCCCTAATGAAGGCATACGTCCTCCTGATTTTTTCATTCTCTTCATCATCGACTGCATCTGCTGAAACTGTTTTAAAAGCTTATTTATTTCCTGAACACTCGTTCCAGAACCAGAAGCAATCCTTCTCTTTCGGGAAGCTTTAATAAGTGCAGGCCGATGACGTTCATCGGGGGTCATAGATAAAATTATAGCTTCTTGGCGTCTGATCATACCATCATCAATACTGTGTTCCGACATCTGCTTTTGTATTTTACCAACGCCTGGCAACATAGACATAATACCCCCCATGCCACCCATTTTTTTTACCTGTCGAAGTTGGTCAGCCATGTCCTCAAGGTCAAACTCACCTTTTTGTAATTTTTTGGCAACTTTACGTGCGTCTTCTTCATTTACGACTTCCTGAGCTTTCTCCACTAAACCAACAACATCGCCCATACCCAGAATTCGACCAACAACTCTATCTGGGTGGAAAACTTCCAAAGATTCTAATTTTTCACCAGTACCTAGAAGCTTTATTGGACAACCAGTTACAGCACGCATTGATAGAGCTGCACCTCCACGTGCATCGCCATCAACTCTAGTAAGTATAATACCCGTTAGTCCAACTTTCTCATTAAAGGCTTTACCGGTGTTAACAGCGTCCTGCCCCGTCATGGCATCAGCAACTAAAAGCGTTTCATGAGGATTAACCGCCTCACGAATGGCTATGGCCTCAGACATCATTTCGTCATCAATTGCTAATCGACCAGCAGTGTCGAGTAAAACAATATCATAACCTTCTTCGCGTCCTCTTTTCATTGCTCTTCTAGCAATATCAACAGGTTTCTGACCGATTTTGATGTCCAGTGTTGGTATCAATATCTGATCTCCGAGAACTCTCAACTGTTCTTGTGCCGCAGGACGCCTAACATCTAGAGATGCCATCATGACTTTCTTACTTTTTTTCTCTACTAGATAGCTAGCAACTTTAGCAGTTGTTGTTGTCTTACCTGAACCTTGCAAGCCAACAATTAGGATGGGCACAGGCGGACGAGCATTGAGTTCAATCTCTACAGATTCACTCCCTAAAACTCCGACAAGATGATCATGCACAATCTTAATTACTGTTTGACCAGGGGTAACGCTTTTTAAAACTTCCTGGCCTACAGCCTGGCTTTGCACATCAGCAATTAGATCACGAACAACAGGTAAAGCAACATCAGCCTCTAACAATGCTACTCTTACCTCACGTAAAGCAGCAGTAACATCAGTCTCGCTGAGAATACCCCGACGGGTTAGCCCGTCAAATACTGCCCCTAATCTATCCGTTAAACTATCAAACAAAGACAATTATTCCTGTAAATAAAGTATAATAAAAGCTTAAAAAAACTAAAAACAGCCAGTGCGCGAAACTCGCGGACTAGCCCAACACCCAGGTTTTACTCTTAGGGTTTTTCATATTACATACAATAGAATTTCTATGAAACTAGGCAAAGCTATGTCAAGCGTCAAGTCAGTATATGAAATTGGGTTGTTTTTATTAGAAATATAAAAAATTGTGCACTGTAAAAAGATAACAAAAACCCCACTCTCAGCCAAATATTTACATATTTAAGTTTTTATAATGTATACTTTTTAGCTTTTTTGGTGGACGTATGGTGCCCAGCAGTCCTATATCGCCGTCATGGTAAGTATAAAATTTATAAAAATGCATGGCCTCGGCAACGATTTCGTAGTCGTTGATGCCCGTTGCACTCCTTTTAGCGTAACAAAGGAAAGTGTATTAGCTATGGCTAACCGACATACAGGACTTGGATTCGACCAACTAATTACCA
>JAQWSA010000093.1 GCA_029243445.1 Alphaproteobacteria bacterium | reverse complement strand
ATGAACCAGAATTTTTTAGTATCTTATCTGGTTTCCTTGCAGGTGCTGCTGAACAACGAGGCCTAAGAAGAGCAAGAAAAGATTAGCCATGAATAAAAACCAATCTAATAAAAAGATCCAAAACCGTATAGATTTACAGCGCGTGGCTGATATGATTAATCCCGGAAGCCGAGTACTGGATATCGGTTGCGGTGACGGAGCTCTATTAGATTATCTGGTACACCATAAACAAGTAGATGGACGTGGAATTGAGCTTAGTCAAGCAGGAGTAAATCGGTCCGTCAGCTTAGGTCTAGCCGTAGTACAAGGCGATGCCGAGGCTGATTTAAAGAACTATCCATCGGATTCCTTTGATTACGTGATTCTATCACAGACGCTACAATCCATATATGAAGTGCGAATTACATTAAATGAATTGTTACGTATAGGTCATCACGCCATAGTAAGCTTCCCAAATTTTGGTTACTGGCGAGTACTTTATGATCTGCTAGTAAAAGGCCGAAGCCCTATATCTGAAAAACTTCCTTTTATCTGGTGCGATTCGCCTAATATACGTTTTTGTACCATGACCGACTTCGTTACACTAGCAGAAGACATGGGTTTCGCAATCGATAGAGTAGTAAGTATTGACCATTCTGGTCGTGCTACATCCAGAATTTCTGTGGGAAGGTGGACAAATTGGTTTGCCGAAGAAGCTATTTATCTATTAAGCCGGAAGAATTAATAGTTTTTTTTATCCCCTGAAATCGAGAAAACACCTCTGGAGACAGATTAGAATAACTTGTACTAACTGGACGTTCACCTGCAGGGGTACCAGCGTAAATTTGTTTAGCAGATTCAACAATAACAACTCCACCTAATACTCTAAACCAGCGCGCACCTAAACTTTCCCAGGCAGGCGCCATAGTTAACCAAAATCTTCTGTTTGAAGGCGGAATAAATAAAGCTCGTTTTCCCCTAAGAGGAGTAAACATAGACTGTCTTAAAACTTTATTTAGTTGTTCTAAAGAATATGGATGTCCCTGGCCAAATGGAGTTTTATCATCGTGAGCCCAAGCTCCACGTCGGTTTGGCACTACAATTATTAGCCGACCACCATCAGCCAATATGCGCCATAACTCTCGTAATAATTCATTAACTTTATTTGTATATTCCAGGCTATGCACTAGGATAATTCGATCCATAGATAGATCTGAAAAGGGCAGATTACTCTCATCTGAGAGGCATACCGCATTGCTATTTAGCTTTTCTGTTTCTCCAGAAGGCAAAACTCCCATTCCTTCAGGAGCAATAGCAATAACATTGGATTCTTTACAATAAAATGGTCTTAAATAAGGTTCAGTAAACCCTAACCCTAAAATATTCATACCATTGTTGACCGGCCAATAGTTGCAGATCTGACGACGCACCAATCTACACGTCAATTGTCCAAGACTAGAGGAATAGAAATCTCTAAGTTCAACAATATTTGGCCACATAAATGTATTTTACCTCAGCTTATAAAATTTACTGCCCAGTAGTTATCGAAAATCATACTGATAAATAAATTATACAAAAATTAATCAAAGTAGTTAAAATTAATAAAACTGAGCCGTTACTAAAGCATAAACACCAAAACTTATTAGAATAGCCGCAGAAATTCGAGCAACCCATTTTTGATAGCCGCCATCAAGATATGGCCTAGCTATGTTAGCTGTAAATGCCAAGGCAAACCACCAAGCAGCGGAACCTATAAATACACCAAACACTAATAGTGCTGCATTATTGACCGAATCACCTACATCAGTTGTCCCAAGGGTTACAAATAAACCAGCAAAAGTAAGCATAGTAACTGGATTAGTAATTGCTAATAAAAAAGTAGATATAAAATCCTGCAATAAATTCTCTGTATGTAGCTTGCCTACGTTCTTTTGATTTTTTTGATTAGATTTTAGAATCAGGGTTTTTGCAGCTAATAATAGTAACACGATTCCGCCTACAGTTCGTAGACTAGCTTGGTGGTCAGCAATCCAAAGTTGGACCGCACTAACTCCAAATGCAGCAATTGCCCCATAAATTGCATCACCTACAGCTGCTCCTAGTCCTGATAACAAGCCATGCAGCCGTCCTTCCGATAAAGTGCGTTGAACACAAAGGACACCAACCGGTCCAACAGGAGCGGCTAAAACCAAGCCAAAAATAAAGCCATTTATGATTATAAAATCAGTCAAAATACAACTTTGAAAGGGTTTAACATTTAAATTACCAAATCATTAATACGGAATAGAACTCACAAAATATTATTTCATCTCATATAAACCCATCTAACAAAAGAAGCATTCATTAAAAAAATTCATTAGATCAATATAAAATAACAATCAAAATATTATGACTAACTGAAAATTCTTCTTAAATTATTAACATAGGATACATTCTTTTACATTTTATTAATAAATTTACTCAAAATATAAAAGTTTCTTCTAAAAACAAAAATTTTATTGACCGACGCGAAGCAGCACTGATAACAGATTATGGATAAGCACTTGGATGCGGAGCATTAAATATTGACGCCTACAATTGGGGGGTCTGGAAAAGGTTCTGGGCCCCTTTTTGTTTAAAATAGTACGTCCAGAATATTATTATAAGTGATTCCCCCATTTAATAAAAAGAAAGCGCCAGGTTCATGGACGCGGAGCCCGTGACGCCTGACGCTTTCCTGGTCGACAAAGTTCAGAGATCACTCCCCTCACCTTTTTGACCAGCCGTTTAACATCATTGGAAATAAATTTCCAACATCAGCTAAACCGTGCAATTGCTATCTGCTTAGTTCTGAAACCGCATTTCTGAGATTAACATATCCCTGGCCGATACATAATCTCATTAGCAGCCACCATGATTACAGCTTTACGCCATCCCCACAGAAAACCAGCAAGTCATGAACCTATGGAAGCAAAATAACTACCTCTACCCTTTTCCTAATTAGTTCATTTAAGAACCAATTAGGCTACCAGGCTACGCTTCATTTTTCTGACCGGCGAGAGCCTTAAAAAAAAAACGCTGTCTCTCCCAGAAGTTAACAAATATTAAGCCTAAGCAAATAATCTGCTAACCACACTTTTACTCCGTAGCCTCAGCTACAGACAAAAGTTCGCCTAAGACCATGAGCCTTTGGCATGGGGAGCCACCAAAGCAGCAACCTCAATCCATATCCGGTTGTCTGAAGCAAACACTCAACACACCTCGAAAGATAGTCGAATAATTCACCTACCTCACCCGAACTTGCTATAGAGCTTTAATCCTAAGACCAAAGCTTCTTTTAACAATGCCGAGATCGGTATAAACATACCGAAAGCTATTTACATCCTCGAAGCGAATAATCGTTTCGTTTTCCGCTATAGCCCGGCGCAGAAAGACTTTCCGAGGAAAGGGCTCCAAAGAACCAAACCGTCTGCCAACATTCTCTATCAAGCCAATAATCCCAATGTCCGAAAACAAGAATTATTTTCTTAATAAATAGCCTTTAACCCTATCCAGACGTTCCCTCGGTAAACAGTCTTTAATTTTGTATATCCCCAAGCGGCTCTTACAAAAAGGTTAATGACTAGCCGTCATGCCCACGCATGCAGGTACTATGATCTAATTTTTTAGTGCAATTGAGCAATGTAAAATCAAGGTAAAATGTCATTTTTCTGTGCATAAATAGTAATTATAGACACAGTTCCTCCACAGGTTTTCCACAGAGGCATTCCATAAACTTAATTAAAAAGGGAAATAGATCCTAAATATATATATAAATTTAATCTTAAAAATATTCATAATTACGTCTGCTGCGATTGACGAAAATATGTTCCCAGTCTAAACAAATCTATAAATCTATACTGGATTATTCGTCGATTTATTATATATATATTCTATAATGAGCAGCAATTATTTATCCGAGATAAGTCGCTTGTTTTTTTGAGCTTTGCTAATTAGTTAAAAGCTATGGAGAAAAGGTTTATGGCTATTGATAATCGTCCATTGTCACCACATCTACAGGTTTACAAACCACAACTAACTTCTGTTCTATCAATATTACACCGTATAACTGGTGTTGCCCTTGCATTTGGCACTTTATTATTAGTTTGGTGGCTAATTGCTGCCGCCAGCGGGCCAGATTATTATGATACTGCTCAACAATGTATTGGTTCCACATTGGGTCGTGTTTTATTACTGGGCTGGACTTATGCGTTATTTTACCACTTAGCAAATGGGATCAGACATCTTGCTTGGGACTCTGGTAGAGGGTTTGAATTAAAAACGGCATATTTGACCGGGTGGCTGGTTGTAATATCCTCCTTTGTTCTTACAATTATCACCTGGATAGCCGGATATTTATTAATGGGAGTGAGCTAGGATGAATTTACAGACACCTCTAGGAAGAGCAAGAGGTCTAGGCTCAGCAAAATCAGGCACTAAACACTGGTGGGCGCAGAGAGTTACAGCAGTCGCGCTAATTCCACTTACAATATGGTTCGTAGTTGCAATGATAACGGCAACTGGGAATGATTATAATAATGCTCAACAATTTATTGGTAATCCTATCAACGCAGTACTATTTATTTTACTAATAGTTGCCACCTTTCACCACGCACAGTTAGGTCTTCAAGTGGTGATTGAAGATTACGTCCATAATAAACCTATGGAGATTGGGTTGTTAGTTATAACTAAAGGTATAGTAATCGTTTTGGGCGTATCAGCGGTATTCGCAGTACTCTCAATTACATTTGGAGGTGCATAATGGCAACTAACGGTAGTTATGAAATTATTGATCACGATTATGATGTAGTAGTTATTGGGGCTGGAGGTGCCGGCCTTCGCGCTACTTTTGGTATGGCTAATAAAGGTTTAAAAACAGCCTGTATTACCAAAGTTTTTCCTACCCGATCCCATACTGTTGCAGCCCAAGGAGGTATTTCAGCCGCTCTGGGAAATATGGGCAAAGATGATTGGCGCTGGCACATGTACGATACCGTTAAAGGGTCTGACTGGTTAGGGGATCAAGATGCTATAGAATATATGGTTAGAGAAGCTATGCCTGCTATAATAGAATTGGAACACCAGGGAGTACCTTTTAGTCGTACTGACGAGGGAAAAATCTATCAACGTCCATTTGGAGGAATGACCACTAATTACGGAGAGGGTACAGCACAGCGCACCTGTGCTGCAGCTGACAGAACTGGACATGCTATTTTACATACGCTTTATCAACAAGCACTCAGGTATGATGCCGAGTTCTTCATAGAATATTTTGCCTTGGATCTTATTATGGACGAAGACGGTGAGTGCCGAGGTGTAATGGCTTGGAACCTTGAAGATGGAAGTATACATCGTTTCCGAGCTCATCAAACTGTAGTTGCTACAGGTGGATATGGCCGGACATATTTTTCTTGTACAGGAGCTCATACACAAACAGGTGATGGTGTTGCAATGGCCGCTCGCGCAGGTGTGCCTCTGCAAGACATGGAGTTTGTTCAATTCCATCCTACTGGCATATACGGTGCGGGTTGTTTGATAACTGAAGGTGTAAGAGGTGAAGGAGGATACCTAACTAATTCCGAAGGCGAGCGCTTCATGGAAAGATATGCTCCATCAGCAAAGGACCTAGCCAGTCGGGATGTTGTTAGTCGTTCAATGACTATTGAAATGCGCGAGGGTAGAGGTGTTGGCCCAGAAGCAGATTACATACACCTTCATTTGGAGCACCTTGATTCTGATGTAATAAATCAACGATTACCAGGCATAGCAGAAACAGCGCGAATATTTTCAGGAGTTGATGTAACAAAAGAACCCATACCTGTATTACCAACTTGTCACTATAATATGGGAGGAATACCAACCAACTATCATGGAGAAGCTGTAACTTTAAAAGATGGTGACCCAGCTACTCCTGTTCCTGGACTTATGTCTATAGGTGAAGCCGCTTGTGTTTCAGTTCATGGAGCAAACCGACTAGGGTCAAATTCATTACTTGATCTAGTAGTTTTTGGCAGATCAGCGGCAAATCGAGCAGCTGATAAAGTAAAACCCGGTTCGTCTCATAAACCACTAGAACAAAAAGCAGGTGATAGAGCTTTAGATCGTCTGGATAGGTTACGTTACGCAAAAGGCGGAACGCCCACCTCAAATCTTAGATTACAAATGCAGCGAACGATGCAAGACCATTGCGCAGTATTCAGAACCGGTGAGGTGCTTCAGGAAGGAGTAGACAAACTCGATAATATATGGGGTGGATTGGACGACCTTCAGGTATCTGACAGATCTATGATATGGAATACTGACCTAGTTGAAACTTTGGAACTTGATAACCTTATGACACAAGCAGTAGCCACTTTAGGTTCAGCCGTAAATCGCACAGAGAGCCGGGGAGCACACGCACGTGAAGACTATCCGGAACGCGATGATACAGAATGGATGAAACACACACTCTGCTGGATTGATAATAAAGGTAAAACTGAAATTGATTATCGGCCTGTCGTTTTGCAACCGATGTCTAATGAGGTACAGAGCTTTCCCCCGAAAGCTCGTGTTTACTAATTAATTAACTTACCTTTAGCTCTATAGCACCTAATACTGTTTGACAGAGGATTTAAAACAGATGGCGGATTTTGCACTTCCTAAAAACTCAAAGATTAAAGATGGAAAAGTATGGCCTAAACCAGAGGGCGCAACAAATACTCGTACGTTCAAGGTTTACCGCTGGTCACCAGATGATGAAGAAAACCCAAAAGTCGACACATACATACTCGATATGGATGGCTGTGGCCCGATGGTCCTTGATGCTTTAATGAAAATTAAAAATGAAGTAGACCCTACACTTACATTCCGACGCTCATGTCGAGAAGGGGTTTGCGGGTCATGCGCTATGAACATAGACGGAACAAATACTCTTGCATGTACGTCCTACAATTCAGAAGTGAAAGGTGATATAAAAATTTACCCTTTACCTCATCAGCCAGTGGCTAAAGACTTAGTTCCGGACATGACTCATTTCTTCGCCCAGTATAGAGAAATTGAACCTTGGTTAAAAACAGATAGTCAGCCACCTGAAAGAGAGCGATTGCAATCAGTTGAAGATCGTGAAAAACTCGACGGACTATATGAATGTATTCTTTGCGCTTGTTGTACAACGTCCTGCCCAAGCTATTGGTGGAATTCTGATAGATATCTAGGTCCTGCTATACTTTTACAGGCATACAGATGGCTGGCTGATAGCCGAGATGAGGCGACCGGTAGTAGGCTTGATCAACTAGAAGATCCATTTAGATTATATCGCTCTCATACAATTATGAACTGTGCCAAAACCTGCCCAAAAAGCCTTAATCCAGCAAAAGCTATAGCTGAAATTAAGAAAATGATGTTAGAACGGCAATTATAAAATTTTATTAAGCTAATTATAATAATTATTTTTCGATAATGTGGCCTGTATTAAAAAGAATTAATTGAAATGCCTATCTAGGTTTAATTTATGAAATAAGTAATTAACCATTATCTAGACGAAATCAATATAATGAAATTAAATACACAGCAACTTACTGAATTCGAAAAAGAAGGTTGGATATTCCTTCCTGATGTATTCTCCCAAAAAGAGATTAATGTTCTTATGCAAGAGGTACCAAATATCTTTGCCATGCAACGCGAGGAAGTGTGGCGAGAAAAAAATGGTAAATCTGTACGCACTGCATTTGCAGCGCACACATATAATGAGGCCTTCCGAACGCTTGCTGCGCATCCACGCCTGATAGAACCAGTAATGCAAATAGTAAACGGACCAGTTTATATGCACCAATTTAAAATAAATGGTAAAGCAGCGTTCGATGGAGATGTTTGGCAATGGCATCAAGATTACGGCACCTGGGCTAGAGATGATCTAATGCCGGAGCCACGGGCTATGAATATCGCATTATTTCTGGATGAGGTATCTGAGTTCAATGGACCATTAATGTTTATACCGCGCAGCCACAAAGCTGGGGTTATTGAGGCAGGTCATGACACACTGACTACATCCTATCCACTTTGGACTTTAGATAAAGAAACTGTAACTAGCTTATCAAAAGAGGGAGGGATAGTTGCACCTCGCGGTAAACCAGGGTCATTATTAATGTTTCACTCAAACCTTGTGCATGCTTCCCCAGGAAATATAAGTCCATGGGATCGAACAATAGTTTATTTAAGTCTATGTCATGTAGATAATCATATTCGCCAATTTAAACGTGAAGAGTGGATTGCACATAGAGACTTTACCCCAATTAAACCATTATCAGATAATTGTCTTCTAGAGTTATCCTCAATCTAAGGTGCAACCATAAAATTATGCTTTTTATTTATTAAATGGTATGCGCTCAAGACCATCTTCGATAGGTACCTGTAGGGTGTTGCAGAACGTTCCTATCAGTTGGTAGTAACCAACCATTACTGTTAGATCAATCAAGCCTATATTACCTAGAGAACTGCGAATGGCTTCTATCAGGCCATCATCCACTTTTTTGTTATTTGCTACTAACCGTGCGTAACGCAATACTGAACCATCAGGTTCAGGCAAATTTTCTGCTGATTTCATGCCTATTACCTTTTGCATATTTTTAGGCATACGATGTATGTGATGACACCATTCATAGTAATTACCAACTTCCTGAGATACAGTACAAATTATCATTTCACGCAATACCTCATCAAGTACGCTTTGAAAACGCACGTGTTCACCTACAGATGCAACTGACTTAAGTGCACCAGGACTATGAGCCATCACAGCAAATAATTCTGCCATAAATGACAGCTTACGTGTTTGTAAAATATGATCAAATATTTCTATTTTTTCACTAGAAAAATCTTCACGAGACACACTAGGAACCCGGGCCTCTTCATTATAATCACCCATCTAATTTCCTTCTAAATAGTTATTTTTTTTAATAGACATCCTTAGCTGGATTAGGTTGCCTAAAAGGATAATATGAAGAGATAATGAAAATGCAAATACTGAATAAAAGGAAATTAATTCTATGAACCTCTATAATCAATTGCTAGAGCGAGAAAAAAACAGAAATCCTATTCGTGTTTGTCTCATTGGTGCAGGAAAATTTGGGACAATGTACCTATCTCAGGCAAGCCGTACTCCGGGAATAACAATTTCCACTATTGTAGATTTAAATCCTTCTCAAGCCAAGCAAGCGTGCATTCGCTCGGGTATCGGTGAAACTGATATTACAGATAATACAATATCAGCTATCAGCTCTGAAAATGTAGATCTAGTCATAGATGCCACAGGTAGTCCTGAGGCCGGAATATCAAATGCCCTTGCATGTTGTGAACATGGTAAAGATATAATTATGGTTAATGTAGAAGCCGATGCACTAGCAGGGCCATTACTAGCCGAAAAAGCTCGAGAGTCTAATATAGTTTATTCATTAGCCTATGGTGACCAACCAGCATTAATTTGTGAGCAAGTTGATTGGGCACGCACTTGTGGCCTGGAAGTTATTGCTGCCGGTAAGGGAACTAAATATCTAGAAGGCTATCATTATGTTACCCCGAATGAGGTATGGCAACATTATGGAATTACGGCTGAACAAGCAGATATCGGGGGAATGAATCCTAAAATGTTCAATTCCTTTCTCGACGGTACAAAGTCTGCAATAGAAATGGCAGCAGTTTCTAATGCCACTAACCTTGCTCCTTCACCAACCGGGTTAACTTTCCCTCCCGTCGGAGTTCGTGATCTTCCACTAATATTAAGACCCAAAGAGGATGGGGGATGTTTGCATCACAAAGGTCAAGTCGAAGTTATTTCATCTGAAGAACGTGATGGACGGCATGTTTATGGCGATCTAAGATGGGGAGTTTATGTTGTGTTCAAATCCCCAAGCGACTATGTTACAAATTGTTTTGCAGAATATGGTCTTCAAACAGACCCAAGCGGCCAATATTCAGCATTATGGAAACCTTTTCACTTAATAGGTCTTGAATTAGGTATATCTGTTGCTAGTGTGGCTTTGCGGCGTGAACCCACGGGGCAAGCACGTGGATTTATAGGTGATGTAGTTGCTACGGCTAAAAAGAACCTTAGGGCTGGCGAAATACTCGATGGTGAAGGTGGGTTTACCGTCTATGGAAAGCTATTACCTGCTAGTGACAGCCTGGCCTCCGGCGGACTTCCAATAGGTCTAGCAAACAAAGTAAAACTTAAAAATTCAATTAAAATGAACCATCAAATAACTTGGAAAGATGTAGATATAGATAAAAACAATCAAGCAGTAAAAGTTAGAAAAGAGATGGAATTAATGTTCAGTGATAAAAATCCGGGTAATAATAATTTTATCTAAAAAATGCAAGAAAGTTGCAAGAATCACCTGTAGAGCGTATTGGTCCGCCGCCATGCTTGAAGGAATAATTAAACCAAACAATAACAAACTCCCTCCTCTAGAGAGCTACCAGTCATTAATAAAGACTGGAGAGCTTAAAACAGATATCTTGCAAGAACTTGGGGCTAAAAAACTACAAAATATATACGAAAATATTGAAAGCCATCAACTCACAAAAAATAATTCGAAGTTAGGGTGGAAAAATTTTCTTAGAATAAGACAGCCTAATAACGAGGTACCACGTGGTTTATATATCCATGGCCCAGTTGGTCGAGGAAAATCAATGTTGATGGATTTGTTTTTTAATTCATCACAAGTAAAACAAAAGCGTCGAGTTCATTTCCACGCGTTTATGCTCGAAGTTCAACAGCGTCTAACAAAAGAAAGAAACACAAAAAAGCGCCAAGACCCGCTAATGGCCGTTGCTTCAGATATAGCTGAGAGCACCTGGTTAATGTGCTTCGATGAATTTCATGTAGTAAATATAGCTGATGCTATGATTCTTAGCAGATTATTTCAAAAATTATTTGAACAAGGCGTAGTGGTAATAGCCACTTCCAATACATCCCCCCAAGAACTATATAAAAACGGCTTACAACGTGACCGATTTCTTCCATTTATTGATCTTATTTGCGATCACCTAGATATTTTTGACATTGATACTGGCATAGATTTTCGGCTAGATAGGCTTAAAGGGCAACCTGTATACTACTCACCAATAGATAAAACCTCCACTAGAAAACTTAATCAAGCATTTGAAACCTTAACCGATAATGACCCCACAACAGAGGTTGAACTATCAGTTCTGGGTCGTAAAATAATTGTATCCAAGGCAGCTCATGGAGTGGCCCGCTTTAGTTTTGATGAACTTTGCCGTACGCCACGAAGTGCAGCTGATTTTTTAACAATTGCAAACCGGTTTCATACTATAATGATAGATGGGATTCCCAAACTCCACGCTGACGAAAGAGAAGTTGCAAAAAGATTTGTGGTCCTAATTGACTCTCTATATGAAAAAAAAGTCAATCTGTTTGCTAGTGCTGAAACAGAACCCAGTAGAATTTATTCATCGGGGGACATAACGTTTGAATTTCAGCGAACAATTTCACGGCTTATTGAAATGCAAGCTGAAGACTACTTAAGCTCAATTCATCTCCCCAGCTCAGAAGATAATGAAAGCTTATAGAACTGCGGGTTGAACCCCTTGGAAATACGCGTTACACAGCAGATATAATAGTAGCTCTATTATCTTTATAGCTGCGATATACTTAATGAATT
>JAQWSA010000092.1 GCA_029243445.1 Alphaproteobacteria bacterium | reverse complement strand
CCAGAAGAAGGCAATCTACTAGCCTACGCTAGAGGTATTAACTATTGGCACCAACAGCACCTTCATTGTGGAGTATGTGGTAATATGACGCATAGCGAAGCAGCCGGCCATCAGCGTCGATGCAAAGATAAAAGTTGTAATACAGTCCATTTTCCACGCACCGACTCAGCTTGCATTGTTCTCGTTTATAATGGTGATAAAATTATTTTAGCACGCGCCGGACGCTTCCCTGCAAAAATGCAATCTGTGCTCGCTGGCTTCCTTGAACCAGGAGAAAACTTGGAAGACTGTGTTGCAAGAGAAGTCTTTGAAGAAGTTGGAGTTAATTTAACTGACATTGTTTACCAGCATTCACAACCATGGCCCTTTCCTTCTTCCCTCATGGTGGGCTTTAGGGCGCGTGCTTTAAACACCGATCTGCACCCCGACCCAAAAGAACTAGAATCTGCTGATTGGATTAGCCGTGATGAGTTAAAGGCAATTACACCTGATTCAGACCTTCAGCTACCCCGCAAGGATTCAATTGCACGACGCCTAATAGAAGAATGGCTATCTGAGGAATAAAAAACTAGATAAAAAAGTTTAGTCTTTTATCAAAACATAATTTCAATTTATTGTTGCCTAAATTCATTAGCAGAAAATGCACCTAATATCCTTACCTGAGATGAAAAATAATCCAGTTCCTCTAGAGCACGAGAAACTGCGGGGTCAGCTGGATGTCCATCTATCTCTACATAGAACCTAGCAACACTAAATTTCTCTCCAGTTACATAGCTTTCTAGCTTAGTAATATTAACACCATTTGTCGCAAATCCACCCATAGATTTATAAAGAGCCGCTGGAACAGAACGCACCTGAAATATAAGTGCCGTTACGCATGGACCATCATTAGGATCTGGATCACGACGAGCACGCGACAACACAACAAATCTTGTAGTATTACCAATACGGTCTTCAAACCGGTCCCTTAACGTTTTAAGATTATATATTTTTCCTGCCAAAGCAGGAGCAATAGCTGCTATTTTGGGATCACCAAGCTCAGCTACCTCTTTAGCGGAGCCGGCGGTATCTGCACACGCTAAAGTGCTAACCCCTAATTGGTTTAGTTGACCACGACATTGTGCTAAAGCCTGAGTATGGCTTCGAACTTGAACTAGCCCCTCTAATGTTGCATTTTCTACACCAAGAAGCTGATATTCAACTGATAAATAATGTTCTCTAACTATATAGAGCTTAGATTCGGGTAATAAATAATGGATGTCAGCAACACGTCCACCAAGTGAGTTTTCAATAGGGATCATAGCTAAAGCAGCTTTACCGTCTACTTGAACGGCAGAAAATGCATCTTCAAAACTGTCACAAGCCATTGGCCTCATATCAGGAAAAGCCTGCAAACACGCAATATGCGAATTAGCACCAGCAACACCTTGATATGCTATTGTATTAGCAGGAATTAGGTTTTCATCACTTTTTTTCATTATTTGCCAACTCTAGCAATTACCAATTACTGAGCCAAGCAACACCCTGGCTCGATCAAGATCACTAGGAGTATCGACACCGAGTGGTACTGTGTCAACGAGAACCACCTCAAGACACATTCCAGCTTCGAGAGCTCTTAGCTGTTCTAATTTTTCACGTTTTTCAAGATTACTGACTGGTAAAGAAACAAAATTAAACAGAGCAGCTCTTCTATAGGCATAAATTCCGATATGATGGTAATAACTTCCTAAGCCCGCTGGTACACTAGCACGACTGAAATACAGCGCACGGCCCCTAGTTGTGTTACTCTCCATAGATATAACTGCTTTTACCACATTGGGATTACTAATTTCATTTTTATCCGTTATCTGACACGCGAGTGTTACTATGTCTACTTCAATCCTAGAAAAACCTGATATCACAGAACGTATGGAATCTGGATCAAGAGTAGGTAAATCACCTTGAAGGTTAATAACTACATCATATTTTTCATCAGGATCAACTTCCTTTAATGCGGCTGCAACACGATCTGTTCCGGATTGCAAACAAGGATCAGTCATAACTGCTACACCACCAACAGCTTCTATCACTCGAGCAATCTCTAATTCAGCACAGGCAACAATTACAGGCCCAACCTCTGCCTCTACAGCCCGTTTCCAGCAATGAACTACCATAGGCTCACCACCTATATCTGCCAGTGGTTTTCCTGGAAGTCGCGTTGAGGCCATGCGAGCAGGAATCACTACTATGGGGTTTTTAGGGCGTTTTTCAAATGATGCGTTTTCATTAGCCAGAATACATCTCCAGTCTATTATTTATTATAGCTTAATGTCACATTAAAAGTGCGTTGAACAGTTTTTAGATATATTGAATATTTACTTCATACAATCACTGCAGAAATTATTATCCATTCAAGTATGTTTAACTATTTATAGGATTTGATATAATCAAATAATGCCGACGTGATCTAGATAAATTAAATACCTATTTACAACAGCCAAACAATAGCCCAATAAAAGCAATATAGACTAATACTAGTAACCCTCATTAGTTATTGCATAAAGTCTATAATATGGAACAAAAGTAGCCTAACATTATCTTTCGGGGTGACCCATGAACGCTAATTCTATTGAAAGGTTCGTTGATATTGCCATAAAACTGGCGGATTCTAGCGGTCCTGTAATTCTAGATTACTTTCGAAAAAACCTACCGTTTGAAAAAAAAGACGATCAGAGTCCGGTTACCAAGGCTGACCAAGAAGCAGAGACATTAATACTGAACATACTCGAGGCAGAAGTACCAGAGCATGGCGTACTAGGAGAAGAACATGGCAGCAAGAGTATAGATGAGGAATATGTTTGGGTAATCGACCCAATAGATGGAACTCGAGCATTTATAAATGGAATACCTCTCTTTGGCACCCTAATAGCCTTAACTCATAATGGAACACCTATACTTGGAATTATTGATCACCCTGCATTAGGAGAACGCTGGCTAGGGATAGATGGCGCTCCTACTTTACATTGGGGTCGCGGTAATTCGGGTACACCGGTAAAAACACGTAAGTGTCAAAACCTGGCCTCTGCTATGCTCTGCTCAACCTCACCAGATATGTTTTCAACTGAAGAGAAAAATAAATTTGAGCGTGTTTCTAAAGCAGCTTGTGATACTCGTTTTGGCACAGACTGCTATGCCTATTCAATGATCGCTAGCGGCCAAACAGATCTAGTTGTAGAAGCTGGTATGTTCCCATACGACTATCTTGCACACGCCGTTATAATAAATGGGGCTGGAGGAGTAATTAGCGACTGGCAAGGAAAGCCATTAACCCTTAAATCCACTGGAACAGTTGTCGCCGCAGGTGACAAAAAAATACACTCTGAGACCCTTAACCTGTTATCGGCCGTATAAATCTAAGGAAACACAATGCCTGTTGATGTTCGTATCGCAATTTCTTGTGCTGACCGCTCAGGGTTACTTGCAACTATAACTGGACGCCTATTTGATTTAGGTGCTGATCTAGGTGATACGACTTTTGCAGTTTTAGAAACATCAGCAGAGTTTACCTCTGTAGTCAGGTTACCTGATACAATAAGTATAGAATTTATAAAATCTGAGCTTTCTAAACTTGATGAACTAGATATAACAAATATATCCGTGGAGCCTTATAAGTTAAGAACAACTCATAGTGAAAAAAGACACATCACCCATCAGCTTGAGTTACATGGTGCTGATCGTCCTGGATTAATTGCCCGGTTGGCTGAAGTTTTTGCTGAGTTTGATGCTAATGTCGTACGCATGGATAGCGAACATATAGTAGAAGAGTATAAAGTGAATTATATAATTCGGTTTGAAGTATGGATACCTGAGACAAGGGCTAAAAGTTGCCTCTCCGCAGCAGATAATGTTGCTAATAGCCTTGGTTTGATATGTAACACCATAGCTTTTTAAAAATTGAATTGTGTTAAATATTAATTGTAAATTATAAAAAATGTATTATCAGAAAGTTGAAGTTTATAATTCTGGTTTAGGATAAAAATATTTACTTATGGAGAAATTATATGCGACCAATTATTAAGCTCGCAATATATAGCGTATTAACAGTTTCTATTTTTATTCCCAATGCTTATTCCTCTGAAAAAAATGGTGAAACTCATGCATTAGCTATGCATGGAGAACCTAAATTCAAGAGTGGGTTTAAACATTTCGATCACGTTAACCCCTATGCACCTAAAGGCGGAATGAAAATCACATCAGCAATGGGTACTTTTGATAGCCTTAATCCGTTTATTCTACAAGGCAACCCAGCCGGTACAGGTATAATTTATGATTCCCTAATGGTTCAATCAGTTGACGAAGCATTCTCTCTTTATTGTTTACTTTGTAAAACTGTAAAAACACCTGATGATAGATCTTGGGTAGAGTTTACTCTACGAAATGATGCCTACTGGCATGATGGCAAACCAATAACTGCTGACGATGTAATATTTTCTTTCAATATACTGCGAAGCAAAGGGCGTCCATTTTATCGTTTTTATTATGGAAGTGTTTCCAAAGTGGAAAAAACTGGAATCAATAAAGTAAAGTTTACTTTTTCTGGAAAATCGAATCGTGAACTACCACTAATTTTAGGTGATCTAACTGTATTACCTAAGCACTATTGGGAAAAACGTGACTTTTCTAAAGCGTCTCTAGAACCTCCATTAGGTGGCGGGGCCTATCGTATTTCTGATGTCAAACCAGGAAGATCAATAACTTTCGAAAGGGTAAAAAATTATTGGGGGAAAAATCACCCAACAAGAGTTGGATTTGATAATATTGACACACTACGAACTGATTATTTTAGAGATCGAACAGTATCTCGTGAAGCCTTCAAAGCGAATAATATTGATCTCTGGTTTGAAAACTCAGCTAAAGAATGGGCAACAGCATTTAATGTACCAGCTGTTCGTGAGGGACGAATCATTAAAGCAGAATTTCCACACGAACGAACTGCAGGCATGCAAGGATTTGTATTCAATATAAGAAAAAATATTTTCCAGAATTTAAAAGTTCGTATGGCGCTAAACCTAGCTTGGGATTTTGAATGGTATAATAAAAACCTTGCTTACAGCGCATATACACGAACTGATAGCTATTTTGATAACTCTGAACTTGGTAGTAAAGGGCTGCTCTCAAACGCAGGTAATGAAGAGCGCCTAATCCTAGAAAAATATCACGATTACTTACCCAAACAACTCTATACTAAAATTTATGTTCCGCCCACAACTATAGGCAAAGAAAACAATAGCATAAGGCAAAACCTTCGCCAGGCAGGCAAGCTTTTGAAAGAAGCGGGATGGAAAGTTCGAAATGGAAAATTAACTAATATTATAACAGGTGAACCCTTTAAATTTGAAATACTAATAGTACAACCAGCTTTTGAAAGAATGGCCCTTCCGTTTTCACGTAATTTAAAACGCCTAGGAATAGAGGCTAATGTACGTCTTGTAGATAGTGCACAGTATCAAGAACGCACAGATTCAAGGGACTTTGATGTAATAATTGCTTCTTGGGGACAATCACAATCACCAGGTAATGAACAAAGGGACTTCTGGAGTAGTCAGGCAGCGATAGCTAAAGGGTCTCGTAATTTTATTGGCATTAGTAGCCAAGTTATTGATGAACTAATAGAGTTAATTATTTCCGCACAAACGCGTGAAAGCCTAGTTCAACGAACTCGGGCCCTAGATAGAGCTCTTTTGTGGGGTTACTATGTTATACCACATTTTCATCTTCCCCTAGATCGCATTGCTTTTTGGGATAAATTTGGACGCCCCCAAAAAATACCTTTGATGGGGGAAGCAACCAACATGTCAGCTTGGTGGATAGATTACGAAAAAGAAAAGAAAATTAAAAATCATAGAAATTTAGATACCAAACACTAGCTTGAATTAGATTGTAAAGATAAGTTAGATCCATGCTATCATATATAATCCGTCGGCTTTTATTGATTATACCAACGCTTTTTGGGATCATGGTTATAAATTTTGCAGTGATACAAACTGCACCCGGCGGACCAGTTGAACAAATCATATCACAGATTCAAGGTAATGCCGTTGATGCTACTTCAAGGGTAACCGGAGGCGGGGGAGAGATCCCGCAAAACCTTGATGGCCAACAAAATTTTGATCAAACTAATGGCTTCCAGTCTAAATACCGTGGAGCGAGAGGGTTACCGCCAGAGTTAATAGCTGAAATTGAGGAAATGGTAGGATTTGATAAACCAGTTCATATACGTTTCATAAAAATGATAGGCAACTACGCCACATTTAATTTTGGAGAAAGCTTTTTTAAAAACCGCAAGGTAGTGGATTTAGTTCTGGACGCAATGCCAGTATCAATTAGTCTGGGGTTGTGGACAACACTGCTAACATACTTAATTTGCATACCTTTGGGCATACGTAAGGCAATAATGGATGGTAGTCGTTTTGATGCTTGGACCAGTGGGATAATTATATTTGGAAATGCGGTGCCAAGTTTCTTATTTGCAATTCTTTTAATAGTGCTATTCGCCGGTGGTAGTTTTGTAGATTGGTTTCCTCTCCGCGGTCTGGTTTCGGAAAATTGGTCCGAACTTAATGTTTTAGAAAAGATAATTGATTATATATGGCATATATCACTGCCAGTCATTGCACTTACAATCGGTGCCTTTGCCGGTTTAACAATGCTAACTAAAAACTCTTTCCTAGATCAAATAAATCAGCAATATGTGATTACCGCCCGTGCCAAGGGGTTAACTGAAAAAAGGGTTCTCTACGGACATGTTTTTCGCAACGCCATGCTAATCGTAATAGCAGGGTTTCCAGCAGCTTTTATTGGCATATTATTTACAGGTTCACTCTTAATAGAGGTTATTTTTTCACTTGATGGTCTTGGTCTTCTCGGTTTTGAAGCAGCTCTCAACCGAGATTTTCCTGTACTTTTCGGCACACTATTCTTTTTTTCTCTACTAGGTCTGATAATGAGTCTAATAGGAGATCTTGCGTATGTGTTTATAGACCCACGTATAGATTTTGAAAGTCGTAAAATATAAAATGTTAAGAGAAAAAATTCATGATTTGAAAAATAATAAACAGCATTCCGAGAAAGTGAGGTTTTTAGGTCATGCTATAACTCCATTAACTGAACGACGGCTCAACAATTTCAGATCTAACAAACGCGGTTATTGGTCTCTATGGATTTTTCTATTCTTATTTATATTTACTTTGTTTGCAGAATTCATAGCTAATGATAAACCATTACTAATACAGTTTGATAATAAATTCTATTATCCTATCTTTACTAGTTATCCTGAAACGGCATTCAATGGTGATTTCGAGACTGAGGCTGATTATACTGATCCATTTGTAGCCGAGCTGATCAATGATAAAGGGTGGATGATATGGCCAATGATACCCTACAGCTTCGACACTCCGGTTATAAACTTAAATACCCCGGCTCCATCGGCTCCAACAACCCAGAACTGGCTTGGCACGGATGATCAAGCCCGCGATGTATCTGCTAGGTTAATTTATGGGTTTCGTATATCAATACTATTTGGATTTAGCCTGACGATTCTTTCAAGCATCATTGGAGTAGCTTCCGGCGCAGTACAAGGATATTTTGGCGGATGGACAGATCTACTTTTCCAGCGCTTTATAGAAATTTGGTCTTCTCTTCCAACGCTTTTTTTATTGATAATATTAGCCTCAGTTGTAGAACCCACATTTTGGCTTTTATTAGGGCTGATGCTTTTGTTTAGTTGGATGTCTTTAGTTGGTGTGGTTCGAGCCGAGTTCCTAAGAGCACGTAACTTTGATTATGTTCGTGCTGCTAAGGCATTAGGAATGAATAACAGATTAATAATGATAAGGCATGTTTTGCCTAATGCCATGGTGGCAACCATAACATTTCTACCTTTTATTACTGCTTCATCTGTTACAGTTTTAACATCACTGGATTTTCTAGGTTTTGGTTTACCTCCGGGCTCACCTTCACTAGGAGAAATGTTGAAGCAAGGAAAAGAAAACCTACAAGCGCCTTGGCTAGGTATAACGGCATTCCTAGCTATAGCCATCATGCTTAGTCTAATGATCTTTATTGGAGAAGCAATACGTGACGCTTACGACCCACGAAAACAAATTTCGGCTTATAAAAAATAATGGAAAATCCACTTCTATCAGTCAAAAACTTATCAGTTGATTTTAAGGTTTCCAGCCATACAGTTCATGCTGTCAAATGTGTGAGTTTTGATATTTTAAAGGGTGAAACCTTAGCTCTAGTTGGCGAATCTGGTTCTGGTAAATCTGTGACGGCTTTATCAATAGTTCAATTATTGCCTTACCCTCTAGCCAGTCACCCTAAGGGTTCAATAAAATTTAAAAGCAAGGAAATGATCGGGTCATCACGAGATACAGTGGAATCAATCCGTGGTAATAAAATTGCTATGGTTTTCCAGGAACCGATGACCTCTCTTAATCCATTACATACTATAGAAAAGCAAATAGGTGAGGTTTTACAAATTCATAAAGGCCTAGATAAAAACCTTGCCCGGGTACGTTCTCTGGAATTACTAGAATTAGTTGGAATTACTGACATCGAACGACACCTCAAATCCTATCCACACGAGTTATCAGGTGGACAGCGCCAACGCGTAATGATTGCTATGGCACTGGCCAACGAACCAGAAATACTTATAGCTGATGAACCCACCACTGCGCTTGATGTTACCATTCAAGCACAAATCCTTGAACTTCTTGGAAATCTACAAAAGAAGTTTGGAATGTCCATGCTTTTTATCACTCATGATCTTAGTATCGTTAAAAAAATGGCAAAAAGAGTGTGTGTTATGAACGGGGGGGAAATAGTTGAAAGCGGCAAAACTGAGATAATTTTACAGAATCCTAAACACTCTTATACAAAACATTTACTATCTGCCGATTTTTCTAATTTAAGAAAACGCCCTGTAAAAAAATCAAAAACAATTTTACATAGTAACAATTTAAAGGTTTGGTTTCCTTTAAAATCTGGTCTTTTAAGAAGAACCCATGGTTATATTCGTGCAGTAGATGGCATAAACTTAGAAGTTCATGAAGGACGAACACTGGGGGTAGTTGGTGAATCCGGTTCTGGAAAGACCACATTAGGAATGGCCTTGTTAAGGTTAATAAGTTCAGACGGTCTAATAAAATTTAATGAAAATAAGATTAATGAAATTACGTCAAAAAAAATGCGTTCCCTAAGGCGAGAAATGCAAATTGTTTTCCAAGATCATTATGTAATTCTAAGCCCTCGTATGTCTATTTCGCAGATTATAGAAGAAGGACTAAAAATTCATAAAATTGGCAGTACAGACATAAGTAGAAATAATTTGATTATACAATCAATGGAAGAGGTTGGTCTTGATCCCGATAGTCGTTATCGCTATCCACATGAGTTTTCTGGTGGCCAGCGCCAACGGGTAGCTATTGCTAGAGCTATTGCTCTAAAACCAAAATTTATAGTACTTGACGAACCAACATCAGCTCTTGACCGATCAGTGCAAGTACAAATTATTGACCTCTTAATTAATCTACAAAATAAAC
>JAQWSA010000091.1 GCA_029243445.1 Alphaproteobacteria bacterium | reverse complement strand
ATAAGCGTTACCAAAAGCATCCATAAAAGCATTCGCTTCTCTAGGTTTAAATTGATAAGTACGAACTTCATAAATCATCTTTTAGTTACTCCGTTAAAATCATAAATTTACTTATTTACAACTTTTTTTACCAAAATGTTCTATAGGCATTGGAGAACACAAATTGGTAAGAAAAATATTTTATACCACAAGGTTATACCAACCTTATACCTTCATTAAGTAGATGTTATATAGTTAAGCAAATTGAGTTTATAAATATTTTCAAATCTTACTTAGCAAACTGTGACAACATGAGTAGACCGAACATAATATATTTAGCCCTAATTCAATAATATTCGATTTGAAGTTATTCGTAAAATTGCATGTAAATGTCATTAACTAATTTATCTCATAACAATAATAAAATAATGCATTAAAACCTGAAATAAATCGAGTGCTAGTGGAGATTAAAAGAATGAGTACGCTAATTGAAAATGGACACGTAGTTACTATGAACGAAAATCGTGCCGTCCACGAAAATGGTTACGTATTGATTGAAGATGATGGTCGAATTGATTCCGTTGGCCCTTTAGAAAACACACCCCATGGTTCGTTCTCAAAACGTATAAATGCAAAGGGAATGATTGTACTTCCAGGCCTAATAAACCTTCATCAACATCATTGGTACAATCTATTTAAAGGCTTGGCTCCAGGTCTATTATTAGAGGAATGGGTTAACGGTTTGTTATTACCATGCGCGGCAGAGTTAACCTCACAAGACATTCGGGCTTCAGCCTATTTATCCGCCCTTGAAATGATTCGAACGGGAACCACTTGCTGCCTAAATCACTCAGTTACTACAACCATGGAAGCAGAAGTTAAGGCTACTGTGGAACCAATGGCAGAAATTGGATTTCGTCAAGTTTTTGCTAAGGATTTTCGTTGTCAAACTCCATCTAATCCAAATCACCCTCATAGCGTGAGTGATTCAGAAGCATATATTACAGAATTAATAGATAATCTAAATGGGAATAAAAATGGATTAGTACGTATGGCATTAGCAATTGAATCAAATGCGCATTGGCTAGCAGCAGGCATGAGCTCGGATATTCTAGTCGAAACTGGTTATCGACTTGCTAAAGAAAAAGACCTAAAGATAACAAATCATACAGCTGGCGGCACACTTTCTATGGAAACGGGTTATTTACATTATTTGCGCGAAACAGGTAGAACCGATGTCCGTTATTTAGTGCAGATGGGGTTGCTAGACGATCACTGGTTACTAATACACGCTATTAATATTAATGATACAGACATTAAACATATGTCCGAGTCTGGATGTCATGCTGTCTATACCCCTACTAGTGAATCTATGCGCGGAGGGGGTATTGGACCATGGGTACGACTAATAAAAGCTGGAGTTAATTGTGCCCTAGGCACTGATGGTCCAATGGTTGACTACTCAGTAGACATTGTTGAACAGATGAAAGCTTGTACACTGATACAAAACACGAATCACTTAAACCCTAAAGTAATGCCAATTGAGCGTTCTTTAGAAATGGCAACAATAAATGCTGCTAAAGCACTTGGTATGGAAGATGAAATAGGCTCTCTTGAGGCAGGAAAACGTGCCGATATATCTGTATTTGATATGCGAGGTCCGCATTTACAAGTGATCCACAACCCTATAGCCAACTTTATATGCTGCGCCAGAGGCGCCGATGCCCACACTGTAATAATAGATGGAAATATAATTCTTTCAGAAGGTCAATTTATTAATTTTACGGGTGTAAATGAGGTGATAGAAGAAGCAACTCAAAGAGGAAGGGCCATTGCAAAAAAAGCTGGTGTCTCTGAAAGAGCAAAACCAGTATGGCACTAGATTTAAAACAAACTAATTGTAACCAACTTAAATTAATTTATCTTTCAGAGGAGTATAGGTCGTGGCTAATGACCCTCGCGTTGAAGCAGCATTGAATCATTGGGCCCCAAGATTCGTAGCAAACGGTATCCCATTGACTGATTTTCAGGAGGTAACAGCCTCTATTGAGAGATGGGAAGACTGGTGTTCAGCATGGGCAACGCGTGGAGAAATTCACGAGGAAATGGGTCGCGCTGCTCTATCAAAAGGTTGCGGTCTAAGTGCTGGAGAGCATTTAACTACCGCAGGCGTTTGTTATCACTTTGCAAAATTTTTATTTGTTAATGATATTGCTCAAATGCGCGAAACGCACATGAAAGCAGTTAATTGTCGTAATCTAGCACTTCCTCATTTAAAGCCACCGGGTGAAAGAGTTGAAATACCCTATCAGGGTAAATCACTGGCTGGTATTCTGCGCCGACCTCAGAATGCCAAAACGCCATCAGTTGTTATATTGGCAATGGGACTAGATTCATCCAAAGAAGAAATGGGTGCTTATGAAAATTTATTTCTTGATAGAAATTTAGCTACCCTTACTTTCGACGGGCCAGGTCAGGGAGAAGGTGAATATGAATTTGGCATTAGACATGATTATGAAGTTCCTATTGGGTCAGTTATTGACTATATTGAAAAAAGAAATGACTTAGATGCTAACAGCATAGGTTTATGGGGAGTCAGCCTAGGAGGATACTACGTTCCTAGGGCAGCGGCTTACGAAAAACGAATCAAAGCATGTATTGGACTGTCAGGCCCTTATGATTGGGGCACCATATGGGACAGCCTACCTATTTTAACACGAGAAGCATTCCGTGTTCGTTCTCATTCTACTAATGAAGAAGAAGCACGCCTTCTATCGCTAAAGTTCTCCCTTAAAGGGGTGGCTCAAGAAATAACTTGTCCAATATTTATCGTTGCCGGTAAGCTTGATCGTTTAATATCATATAAAGATGCAGAAAGATTAGCTGCAGAGGTTTCTGGACCCGTAGAACTGTTAATAATCGAGGATGGTAACCATGTCGCCAATAACCGAGCATATCGTTATCGACTGCAGACAGCAGACTGGATGGCCGAACAATTAGAAAACTTATAACCTTTATAAGTTTTTCCATGGATATGTGTAATCTCCTCCAATTAAATATTGGGGCATGAAATACTAATTAATTTATAATATAATAAAACTATGCAGAGCATGGTTCATAAGTTTTTAATTGGAGGGACTAGCTAAATTTATGACCCCAGAGGTCCTATTACGAAAGATATTTGATGAAGCTTTAGCTGCTGTGCAGCCCAGTATTTGTTTGCCCAAATACATTCCTAACCCTCCCCTAGGCCGTACAATTGTATTAGGGGCAGGTAAGGCTTCAGCTGCCATGGCTAAAGTTTTGGAAGAAAAGTGGTCAGGTCCTTTGGAAGGATTGGTTATCACCCGTTACGGACATAAAATAGAAAACGGACGAATCCATATTGTTGAAGCTTCACACCCAGTGCCAGACCAAATAGGCTTAAAGGCAAGCCAACGCATCCTTGAATACACAAAAGACCTTACATCTCGAGACCTAGTAATTGTATTGATATCTGGCGGTGGCTCATCACTACTAACATTGCCTGCAAATGGTCTATCTCTAGACGATAAGAAAAAAATTAATATAGCTTTGTTAAAATCAGGCGCACCAATCAGCTCTATAAACTGCGTACGTAAACATATATCTGCAATCAAAGGTGGACGACTAGCCCGTTCCGTGGCTCCGGCAAGGCTCGAGACACTAATTATTTCAGATGTACCCGGTAATGATATAGCTACCATCGCATCTGGTCCTACAGTACCTGACCCAACTACATTTGAAGAGGCAATTTCTATTATTAAAAAATATAATATTGTCATGCCTCATAACGCCCTAATCCATCTGGAAAAAGGAGTAGATGAAAGCCCAAAGCCTGGCGACAAATGTTTTGCAAACACCTCTACAAAACTTATTGCAACTCCTGCAATAGCTTTAAACGCAGCAAAAGAGTTTGCGATAAACGCTGGTTACAAAGTATTACTATTAGGGGACATGGTGGAGGGTGAAGCAAGGGTTATTGCTTCAGAGCACGCAAAACAAGCATTAGCTGCTAAACAAGGTACAATAATTATTTCCGGAGGTGAACTCACTGTAACCCTTACTGGCAATGGAGCTGGCGGACCAAATACCGAGTACTGCTTAGCACTCGCCCGAAAGCTAAACGGAGCACCTAATATTTATGCGCTGGCCTGTGATACAGATGGTATTGACGGCAGCGAAGATAATGCTGGCGCACTAATTGGCCCCGATACCTTAAAAAAAGCAGCGAACATTAAATTGAAGCCTAATCATTACCTTAGAAGTAATAATTCATATAAGTTTTTTAAAAAAATTGATGGCTTAATTCATACAGGCCCTACTTACACTAACGTCAATGACTTTCGCGCAATACTAATAGAAAAGTAGTTTTCTGATTAAATTTTACCTGTAATTTTAGAAAACAAGCATTAGAAGTGTATATTAGAATTTAATTAAATATTATAATTAAAGCCTAAGGAAAATCACTAATGGCTAATAATAAAAACACTGTAATGTATGAAAAAAAAAATATAGACAATTACAGCAAAGATCTATTCGAGTATTGGCTTCCACGTCTTACCGCAGATGGTGTGGACACTAATGATGTTCTGAGAGTTCATAGACAAGTTAGCGGTTGGAATGACTGGCCATGCGCTTGGGCTGAGATGGGTGATAATTATATTTCACTTGCTAAAAGTAGAAAAGCAGACGGTTACCATTTTAGTACTGGCGAAGCACTGTTAAGAGCCAGCCTAGCATACCATTGTGGACAAATAGTTGCCTTTAATACACCAGAGTTAAAGGCAGAGTTACAACAACGTAAAGTCTCTGCATTTCGGGAAGCAGCTCCCTTATTACTGCCGCCTGCCGAGCGGTTAGAAATTGCCTTTAAAAATTTAAAAATACCTGGGTTCTTACGCTTACCTAAAGAAGCAAACACTCCTGTACCCTGCGTTTTACTAGTTCCAGGTCTGGATTCTACTAAAGAAGATTTTAACACTATTTCTGAAATGTGTATACAAAGGGGTCTTGCAAGTTTTGCCTTCGACGGACCTGGACAAGGAGAAGTTCACAAAGATGCATTTCTTGAGGAAGGTTATGAAAACTGTATACTGGCGGTATTTGAATCGGTTTCCCAAAGACCCGAAATTGACAGTAAACGAATTGGAACTCTAGGCCGTAGCCTCGGTGGTTATTATGTCATGCGTGCCGCAGCTTCCAACAAGGAAATAGCAGCTACTGTAGTTTTTGGAGGGACTTATGACCTCAGTGATTTTCCTAATATGCCTTTTTTAATCCGTGATGGATTTCGACACGCTACTGGCGCGAAAAGCGAAAAGGAAGCATTATCTTTAATGGGAAAGGCTACTCTTGATGATTGTATAACAACAATCAAAACTCCAACACTTGTTGTTCACGGTAAACGAGATCAGATATTCAATTGGAAACAAGCAAAGCGAATAGTAGATTCCCTTACTGGTCAAGCCACTCTGGCTTTAGATGAGGATGGTGTCCACTGTTGCCACAATCACGCATTCCAATATCGCACCTATATGATAGATTGGCTCTCGAAGGTTTTATAATAAGTGGAATCCATCTATTACTTTTTGTTGATATAATAAAATTTATTCAGGCTAAAAAAATAATAAACAAGCTTTACTATAGTAAAATCTTAAATATGAGATAAGTAGAAAGAGATGCTATGAATAGTTTAGATCAAAATAAACATATTGATACGAATAAAAAAATAGAACGAAGACCGTTACCTATAATTGACGTTGGCCCCGTGCTCGCAGGAGATGATAAAGCCATTTATAACCTTGTCGAAGAATGGCGAGAAGTTTGGCAGACACTTGGGTTTATGTGCATTATAAATCATGGCGTACCGAAAGAAACCATACGAAACATGGAGTCGGAAGCCAAACGTTTTCACGACCTTCCACTCGAAGTTAAAATGAGCGTACCTATTACCACAGATCAAAAGGGTTATGCTCCCGCATATGCTGCTATTACAACCCATTCTGAATATCACGAAAGTCGGAAATTGGATAATGTAGAGTGTTTTGTTGTGGCCACAGATTTTTCCGAAGATAATCCTCACGTAAAAGCTGGAGACCCTTTCTACGGTAAAATGCCTTGGCTGCCCGAAAAAACTCTACCTGGATTTAGGACATCGGCCGAAAACTATTTAGAGACCATTACAAAACTAGGGAAAAAACTTTTACCTTTATGGGCACTTTCTTTAGACCTACCAGCTGACTATTTTGATTCTATGTTTGACCAAAATTATACATATTTTCGTGTAGCTAAGTATCCCCCCAAAGAAAATAAAGAGGGAGATGAGATGGGGGTGAATGCACATGCCGATACAGGTTTTATGACGTTTTTACCCCCCGCAAACGAAGAAGGTCTGCAGGTTCTAGATAATAATGGTATATGGTTTATCCCAGAAATTCCTGATGATGCTTTAATTGTTAACGCGGGACAATTCCTTGGGCGTTGGTCAAATGATCGTTTTAGAGCCACTCCGCATAGAGTGGTGCCACCACGTAAAAATGATAGGTATTCTCTGGCCTGCTTCGTAAACCCTAACTTCGAAGCAATAGGCGAGTGCTTACCAACGTGCCAGTCAAATAGTAATCCAGCAAAATATCCCACACAGACCTACAGAGAATTTTTTAACTGGTATATGACAAATACCTTTACACATTACGGGAAGTTGAAAGAAGTGGACGGAAAAACGGTCGAAATACAATAAAATATTATGAATTAGCTAGGATTTTATATTAATGGTGAAACTACTTACCACCGACATACTCACTACTGAGATTCTTGAATGGAAAGGTCTACACCTATTCCACTTCCAGAGCTCATCATGCTCACAAAAAACTAGGATTCTTTTATCAGAGAAAGGAGTTGAATGGGAAAGTCACCCAATCAACCTTATGACGCATGAAAATTTTACGCATTGGTTTTTAGGTATCAATCCACGTGGTCTGGTTCCCGTAATTGTGCATGATGGTGAGGTCCATATAGAAAGTAACGATATAATGAGATATATCGATAGCTCTTATGAAGGGCCAACACTTTTCCCAAAAAACAAAAATGCCATTACTTATATGGACCATCTAGCCAAGGTTGAAGACGATCTTCACTTGCATCTTCGTGCTTTAACATTTCGCTATTTAGCTCCCAATGAATTACTTCGCAAAGACCCGAATGCCCTTGATATTTACGAAATAGCTGGCTCCGGTTATGTAAATGGTAATACTGATGAAAGAAAATCGATCGAGGTAGGTTTCTGGCGAAAAATGGCCGTTGATGGCATACCTACCAAACAAGCAATAGCTGCTATAAAATCTTTTGAACCACACCTTAGAGAAATAAATATCCGCCTTGGTAATAATAAATGGCTTCTACCTGAAGGTTTCTCAGCCCTAGATATTATGTGGTGGATAAACACATATAGACTTAAACTTTTAGGCTATCCATTTGAAAAGTATTCAAACATAAACAACTGGCACGAAACACTAGAACAGAGACCTAATTTTTTAAAGGAAGTGGCCATACCTCCAGAACGTTTAAGTGCAATAAAAAAACACCAGGAAGAAATGGCCAATAATGGTGAGAGCCTTCCTCAACTCATGGCTAAATTATAAAGCAAACCCTAAATAAAAATTTATTCAAACTGCTAAGGGTCCTATCTGAATTTATCAAGAACTAAAAAAATATTATTAGCCATTAAATATTTTAAGAGATATGTAAAATTCGTTTAGCATTTTTACTAAGAATTTTTGTTTTATCTTCGTTACTAAGCTGCAATGACTCCATCCATTCTACTCCCGGATCATTAGCCACAAACGGCCAATCGACGGAGAATAAAATTCTATCAACTCCCATTTCTTGTATACTGCACAGCAGCGCAGGATCAGAAAAATTACCACTAGTAGTTAAATAAAAATGCTCACTAAAAACATCCCTAAAAGATAAACTCTTATTTCCGGGCCGAGACAAAGCATGATCAATGCGCCATAGTAAAAATGGAATCCCCTCTCCCAAATGACCCAAAATAATTTTAATTCCAGGGTACTTTTCTAAAACACCACTTAAAACTATTCTAATAGCAGCAGTTGCAGTTTCAACAGTAAAACCCCACGCGGCAGTCTCTAGCCCAGGATAATCATTTAAATAGTCTTGATAATACGTTTCTACAACCGCTGGATGCGGAAGAGCCGGGTGTATATATATTGGTACATCAAGTGATGCAGCACGCTCAAATATTGGCCAAAATTTCTTATCATCAAAAAAAACGCCATTAGTTAGACCATGGATAATAGCCCCCTTAAAACCTAATTGATTAACACAACGCTCAAGTTCATCAGCAGCTGCCGCAGCGTCAGGGGTTGGTAATGATGCCAAACCAGCAAACCTCTGAGGATTAGTCTTAATTATAGATGCCAACCGATCGTTTACCCCAGTAGCTAATAAGGCTGCAGAATCAGGGTCAAGACGCTGAGTTCCCGGGGGAGCATGAGATAAGACCTGTATATCAATACCCGCTTCATCCATTTCTCTAAGGCGCAATTCTCCAACATCCTCAAGACGCTGTCGCAACCCACTTGGAACCTCATCAGCAGACGAAAAATGCTGTGTTAGCTCAGGATCAAAATAATGTTCCTCTATTGCTATAACTTGTTGATCACGTTTAGTTGCCATAACTTTTTCCTTTATCTAACCTTGATATATATCAGCAAATTTATAGAGAGTATTAAGGATAAACCCCTCAAAAGCAAAAAAACATTAAAATCAGATAGTATATTTATTGTAAATACAAACCTTAAGTCCTTTTATCTAGCTTTCTACCAAGATAGCAAAATAATATTACTTATATTCATAAGGAGCAGCCAGGTGAGCAAAATATTAAATCTTGATGAAAATAAAGTTATTGGAATTGAGCATTGGACTCATAAGGAAAATATTCGCCTTTTTCTTTGGGAAAAATTTATTGGCACTCCACTAGATAAAAAGCATACACTGCTGTTTATACACGGGTCATCGATGGCATCGCAGCCAACGTTTGATTTATATGTGGAAGATCGTCCTTATTCATCTGCTATGAATTGGTTTGCACTACAGGGGTTTGATGTATGGTGTTTAGATATGGAAGGCTACGGTCATTCAGATAAAGATAGAGATTTAAACTTTGATATTTCCAATGGCGCTGACGATATAGCCGCTGCTTGTAATTATATATTTGAACTTCGTAGCATAGATAATTTGTACACATATGGAATATCATCAGGAGCGTTACGTGCGAGTCTATTTGCCCAAAATAATCCATCCATGGTTTCCAGATTAGCCTTAGATGCAATGGTTTGGACTGGTAAAAACAGTCCAACTTTAGAAAATAGACGTAAAAAACTTCCTGAATTTATTAGAAGTAATAGGCGAAAAATAGATTATGATTTCGTGCGCTCAATTTTTCTTCGCGACCACGAAGGATCCGCAGATAACAAAGTAATTGACTCCTTCGCTAAAGCTATTTGTGCTTTGGACGATTCTATACCTAATGGAACCTATGTCGATATGTGTAAAAACCTACCAATCGTAAATCCAGAAAAAATCTCTATGCCTACTCTTATAATGAGAGGCCAATGGGATGGGATAGCTGCTATGGATGATCTTCTAGATTTTTTCCGACTTCTACCCAACCCAGATAAACAATTTAAAGTTATGCCAGGCATATCCCACGCCAGTTTTCAACAAAAAAACTATCTAATGACTTATCAAATCCTATATGATTTTTTAACCCAGCCAGAACCAGTTTTTACAGGCTAACGTTATTAAATAAATTTTTAAACTATTTCATAGTAAATAAACTGATAACCCTAAAATTTTATATAAATATTGATACAAACTATGTCATAAATATTAACTATAGAAAAAATTTTATAAAAATTTCTTATGCATAATAGTCTTGACTAAATATACGATAATCATCAACGATACTTAATCATTAATTTTATAAATAATTAGAACAATATATTAACAAACCAGATCTTAAATTCTGCAACGACAGGCTTAATTAGGGGGGAACTAATGCCAACAAAAACCATAGTCGATAATATTATTATAGAACGCGATCTGCCAATTAGAATGGATGACGGTGTTGTACTTCGCGCTGATGTATACCGTCCCAATACAAATAAAAAAGTACCAATTGTTATGGCAGGTGGGCCTTACGGCAAAGGCGTTAAATACCAAGAACATTACAAACCTCTTTGGGATTCGCTACTGAAGATGCATCCAAATGTTTTGTCTGGTTCAAAACACCGCTGGCTAACATGGGAAACTGTAGATCCCGAAATATGGGTGCCTTGGGGATACGCTTGTGTGCGTTTAGATTCTCGCGGCGCCGGACGATCCCCGGGCTACTTAGATATTTTTTCACCTCGTGAAACACAAGATTATGCTAATGCAATTGATTGGGCTGGAACCAGAAAATGGTCAAATGGAAAAGTTGGTCTTAATGGTGTATCTTACTACGCCATTAATCAGTGGCATGTGGCGGCACTACAACCGAAAGCTCTAAAAGCCATGATACCCTGGGAAGGAGCCGCCGACTCTTACCGGGAGTGGGCAAGGCATGGTGGAATTTTATCAAATAAATTTATGGAGATATGGTATCCACGTCAGGTTGAAAATGTTCAACATGGTTATACTAAGGGTCCACGAGATCACTGGATGAAAACACGTTCAACTGGGCCAGCAAGTCTTAACTCTGATGAACTAGCTGAAAACCGCAGTGATTCATTGGAGAATTTTCGCGTTCGTGAAATGGACGATGACTGGTATCGATCACGTTCACCTGATTGGTCACAAGTAAAAGTTCCGTTTTTAAGTGCCGCTAGTTGGGCAGGTTTTGGTTTGCATCCTCGCGGTAACTTCGAAGCTTTTACCCAAGCCGCATCTAAGGAAAAATGGCTTGAGGCACATCCCGGCCGTCATGAAGAATGGTTTTATTTGGCCTATGGAATGGAATTACAAAAACGCTTTTTTGATTATTACTTAAAAGGTGAAAAAAATGGTTGGAACCGCGAACCCAAAGTTTGGGTAAATGTACGTCGTCCATTTTCAAAAGAATTCGAGTTGCGCAAAGAAAGTTCATGGCCATTAAGAGGAACCCAATGGACAAAGTTATATTTTAATGCTGGCGGCAAAGGAAAGCTCGACTGGAAAACATCTAGTCGTAAAACCTCCCAAACAATCCGTGCTCTTTCTCGAGGGGTAACTTGGATGTCTCCACCTCTGAAAAAAGATACAGAGCTAACGGGTCCAATGGCAGCTAAGGTTTTCATTTCTTCTTCCACGGTTGATTGCGATCTTTTTGTTACGATGCAAGCCTTTGCACCTAATGGACGTGAAGTACATTTCCAAGGAACTGTTGATCCAAAAACACCTCTCGCTCAAGGCTGCCTGCGCGCTTCTCACCGTAAACTTGATACAAAACTCTCAAAACCTTGGCGGCCTTACCACAGTCATGACGACAAACAAATGCTTATTCCAGGTAAGGTATACGAGTTAGATGTAGAAATTTGGCCACAAAGTGTAATGTTACCAAAGGGCTACCGAATAGCTGTGAACATAACCGGTCAGGATTTTGACCGTCCGGGACCAGCAGTTGAGGCTTATGTTCCCTCGCGCGGTTCAGGTCCTTTTTTACATGATGATCCAGTTGATAGACCAAAAGAGATATTTGGCGGTAAAACAACAATACATAGTGGTAAGGGACAAGAGTCTTATATTCTACTACCTATAATACCGGAGCGTAAAAACAAGTCAGTAAAACACGACGGCAATGAGCCCACTGTAGCTGACTAATTAAAGTAATATAAATTTGGTTCTATTGGGTTAAGAGTAATTTAGGCTTGATGCCCAATAGAATCAGATACCTCTATAAAAATTTGAACTATCTCATTAGGTAACGTTATCATAGCATCGTGACTAGTATTCAAAACCTCCGCTCTCCAAGTAGGATCAGATTGGGCTTCATTTAGGTAGCGATCGAACGTTTCATTAGGATAACCAGTAGCTCGAATGTAGGTCCTGTTAGTAACGGAGCAATGAGCGCCTGTTACCCGTGCCTTATCGCGAAATGATTTTGCCGCCTGGGGTGTCATTTTAGATCTAATCCAGTCCCGATCGTCAGAGCTTTGAACACCAAATAACTTTGGATCTGGTGGAGGCATACACCAAGCATCTTCAATGTTTTCTTCAATCATTACCTTCCTCCATTCAGGTAATAAATCATTCTGCGAAACTCCATCTGAAGCAATAAAAGCATTTTGATAAACTAAGGCGGAAATACGCTCAGGCATACGGTCTGCTACGCAAGTCGTTACCATTCCAGCGTAGCTAGCAGCGACTAAAATAACTTCACTTAAATCCTCCCATATGATTACGTTCTCAATATCTAATATATTTGTGTCTAGCCCAATCTCTGGAGACAATAAATGACTGCGCTCTCCAAACCCTGTCATAGTTGGGGTAAATACATTATGTCCTAAAGCAAGTAATTTTGGAGTCACCCGAGACCAACACCAGCCTCCATGCCAAGCCCCATGTACCAAAACGAAGGTTGCCATTTACATCTCCTTTTTATTATCAAATAATAATTATAACATAAACTGTAATATTACCATGACAGCTATTGAGCTAAGGAGAATAATAAATGCATTTAAAAGATAAAACTGTTCTCGTTACTGGTGGAGGTCGTGGTTTAGGAAGAGCCTATTGTGAAGCCCTTGCAAAAGTTGGTGCCTCAGTCGTCGTAGCTGATATTCGCGAAACACAAGACACAGTGGAAACTATTACTTCAGCAGGAGGAAAAGCAATCGGATTACCACTAGATGTAACTAATATGTCTAGCTGTCAAAACATGGCCGATAGAGCAATTAAAGAATACGGAAATATTAACTGCCTGGTTAACAATGCAGCACTTTATGGTGACATTTCTGGTGGTAGGTTTGACCAACTGACTGATAATCAATGGGACAATGTAATGGAGGTTAATGTCAAAGGTATTTGGCAGTGCTGTAAAGCCTGTGTTCCAGCTCTTCGAAAAGCCGGAGGAGGGTCAATAATAAATATATCATCTTTAGCTGCCACTTTTGGTATGCCTTATGCTCTTGATTACGCTACCTCAAAAGCAGCGGTAATTGGTCTTACACGTAGCTTAGCGAGAGAACTAGGGAGAGATTGGATACGTGTTAATGCTGTTGCTCCATCGGCGGTATTAACTGAAGGTACTGATGAATTTATGGGCGAAAAGCGGGAAAAAACATTACAAATTATCTCTGCAGGGCAAAGTTTAAAAAGTAATCTAAGAACAGAAGATATGACTGGCACAATATTATACTTAGCATCGGATGATAGTAAATTTGTTACCGGTCAGACCATAATGGTAGACGGCGGAACCGTAATGCTATAATCAGCCTAGCCCTAGCTTATAAATAAATTAATGGACATATGATGAGTGGATTCGTAATTGGCATTATTTTGCTAAGTTCACTGTTGCATGCCTCATGGAACGCCCTAGTAAAAGCAGGAGAGGATAAATGGTTAACTCCTGCATTAATATGTGCTTTTTCGGCTATCTTTGGTTTAATAGCCGCGGCTTTCCTTCCGCTTCCGCAAAGCCACCATTGGCCATGGATTATAGCTTCGGGCTGCCTTCATCTTACCTATTTTACTTTGTTAGTTATTGCTTACGGACTTGGCGATTTCAGCAGAGTGTATCCAATAGCTCGAGGAACCTCACCTTTGTTAGTCTTTATTGCTGCGGGCCCATTCTTAGGTGAATCATTAAAAGTAGAATCAGGATTAGCCATTATACTTATAGTAATTGGGGTTATGAGTCTTGCCTGGGACCGTAAACTTATTATCAAGAAACAAGGAAAAGCCGTTTTTTATGCCATATTAACAGGTACAGCCATAGCCGCTTACTCTATAACTGATGCATCTGGTTTGCGCATAATGTCCGCCGATATTGAATATGCAACGTTTGTTTATCTTGCATGGATAATGATAGTGGCCTGCGTACCGTTTGTCCTTGTAGTTGGATACATTCGATGGGGAAAAATTACTCCATACATCATTAGCTATGGCCTTCGCGGTTCTGGAGGTGCGCTATTTGCCCTAATTAGTTATGCCT
>JAQWSA010000090.1 GCA_029243445.1 Alphaproteobacteria bacterium | reverse complement strand
TGTTTCACGTGAAACATGTAGAATGGAGGCAAACTCCAAGGCAGTCATAGGGGCCATCTGTACCATAAAATACCCATCCTATTGATAGAAATTTTTTACTAGTACTATATATAGTGGTTAACTAAATAATAGGCTATGCTAATTTTAATTGAGATCTGGTTTCATCTGCATCTCTACGCACATAACGCAGCAAGGCAACCATAGCTGCTGGTGTAACCCCGGGGATCCGGCCAGCCTGACCTAAAGTCCGGGGACTAGCTTTTGAAAGCTTTTCCTGAGCCTCTCTAGATAAACCGCCAATTAGTGAGTAATCTAGGTCACGCGGTAATTCTAGGGATTCATCACGCCTAAAAGCAATAACATCAGCCTCCTGCCTCCGTACATAACTATTATAAAGCGCCTCTATCTCAAGTCTCTTAGATAATTCCGGTGAAATACTATTAAGATCAGGCCAAACTTTAGTAAGCTTCGCAACTGTAATTTCCGAATAAGCCAACAACTCAAAAGCAGTGCGTCTCACCCCATCTTGATTAATGGAAAAACCTAGATTCTTTAAGGTATTTGGACTCTCAGATAATGAATTTACTAACTCACGGGCAGCAGACAAACTTTCTGTTTTACGGTCAAAAACAGTACCCCTTTCACTACTAACACAACCCAAGGACAAGCCATAAGGCGTTAATCTCTCATCAGCGTTATCAGCACGCAAAAGCAATCTATATTCAGCTCTTGATGTAAACATACGATATGGCTCATCAGCTCCGCGAGTAATTAGGTCATCAATCATAACCCCTATGTATGCATCAGCCCTATCCAAAATGAAACTATCCGAATTTAACATAGCTGCGTTTAAGCCCGCCATAAGCCCTTGTGCTGCAGCCTCCTCATAGCCAGTAGTTCCATTAATTTGTCCCGCCAAATAGAGTCCTGGTATTTTGCGAGTTTCTAGTGTCGGTTTTAGTTCTCGAGGATCAACAAAATCATACTCAATAGCATAACCAGGACGTATTATACGAGTTTTCTCTAGGCCCTTTATTGTTTTAATTAAATCAACTTGTACATCTTCAGGAAGTGAGGTTGATATCCCATTCGGATAAATAGTGTCGTCATCCAGTCCCTCCGGCTCAAGAAATATTTGGTGATGGGATTTATGGGAAAAACGAACTACTTTATCTTCTATTGATGGGCAATACCTTGGGCCCGTGCCTTCGATCTGCCCTGAATATATAGGCGCACGATCAAGGTTATTTTTAATAATATCGTGTCCCTTTTGGTTGGTATGTGTAATATGGCACTCAATCTGAGGAATATTTATTTTATCCGTCATATACGAAAAAGGTTCGGGTACCCTATCCCCCGACTGAACTTCTAGATCTTTCCAGTCTATAGTTTTTCCATCTAATCTTGGTGGAGTTCCTGTCTTAAGACGCCCCATGGAAAATCCTGATCTATATAAAGTTTTGGATAAGCCTATCGAGGGCGCGTCTCCAACCCTACCGGCAGAGGTTTTTCTATCCCCAACATGAATAATACCATTTAAAAAAGTACCTGTGGTCAGTATAACCTTACTAGATTTTATATTTTCTCCGCTTTGTAATACAACACCGCACACCCCACCAGATGACTCAAACCTAAGGTCTTCAACACTTCCAGCTCGTATCTCTAGATTCTGTTGATCATTTAATAAGTCTTGCACTGCCTTTAGATAAAGCTTCCTATCCGCCTGAGCGCGAGGCCCCCAGACTGCCGGGCCCTTACTACGATTAAGTACACGAAACTGAATTCCTGCCCTATCAATAGCCCGGGCCATTATGCCATCAAGAGCGTCAATTTCACGAACTAAATGCCCTTTACCAAGCCCTCCTATTGCAGGATTACATGACATTACACCAATGGTTTCTAATTTATGAGTGATCAAGATTGTCCGCGCGCCCATACGCGCAGATGCTGAGGCTGCTTCAGTGCCGGCGTGGCCTCCTCCAATAACAATGACATCATATTCATTCATACCAGAGTGTTTAAGTCACGAAGAGATCGAAGTCAAAACATACGATATTCTAGCTGACTATCTATCAACCTAAAGTCTTTATTTACCAATACAAAAGTCCATAAAGATAACATCTAAGACATCCTCGACATCAACCCGTCCTGTAATGCGGGCCAATGCCCTAGCGGCCAACCTTAAGTCTTCGGCTGCTAACTCAGGAAGAACAGCTCTTTCAGCTCTTCCCAAAGCCTCTAAAACTGCTTCTAGAGCTTATCGATGACGGGCCCGCGTCAATGGAGATATTTCAGCGTTTTTCAATCGTTTTTGTATTTTATCCTGTAAAGTAGACAAAAGTGGGTCGAGGCCCTCTCCAGTTAAAGCAGAAATTAAAAAAGCTTTATGAAAATCAAGCTCAAATGGAACGGGTTGGTTTATAATATCTACCTTGTTAAACACGGCTATAGCATCGTCATCTAGATATTTTTTCGATATTTCGGCTATATTAGGAAAATGAGTTGCATCAAACATTACTAATTTCATGTCAGCATCTTCAGCGAGCTTTCTAGCCCGGCGAACACCCTCAGATTCCACCTCCTCCTGCGTTTCACGAAGACCTGCTGTATCGGCAATAATTACAGAATAGCCACCGAGTTGAATATGAACCTCTATAATATCTCGAGTTGTTCCTTTTGTTTTAGATACAATTGCCGCCTCTCTTCCAGCAATCTTATTTAACAAACTTGATTTACCGACGTTAGGTTCTCCAATTATAGCCACACGAAAGCCTGTTCTAATTCTCTCACCTATATTTTTGTCATCAATATATTGTGTTATAGCTCTCTTAATGCACAATATATTGTGTTTATTAGTTGAGTTTAGATCATCAGGTATCTCCTCATCAGAGAAATCTATCATAACCTCTGTATTAGCTAATATCTCCGTTAATTTGGTCCGCCACCCATCATAGATGTTGGCAAGAGCTCCATCATATTGAGCCAATGCCTGTCGTCTTTGTTCGGTAGTTTCAGCGGCGACCAAGTCAGCAACTGCCTCAGCAGATGTCAAATCTAGTTTTCTATTTTCAAATGCCCGCCTAGTAAATTCACCTGGGTTAGCCATTCTACATGATTCAATACTGGAAATAGCAGAAAATATTCCGCTTATTATGGCTGTTCCCCCGTGAGTATGGAATTCAACTATATCTTCTCCTGTAAAGCTAGCTGGGCCAGGAAACCAAATAACAATTGCATCATCTATATCATAACCAGTTTTAATCTCACGTAATCGTCTTAGACTGGCCAATCGTGGTTTTGGTTTTGGTTCTCCAGATATTTTTAACAAAACATAGTTCGCCTGCGGACCAGACACCCTAATTACTGCAACTCCGGCTGTGCCATAACCACTTGCAAGGGCGTAAATAGTATCTTTCATAGAGGCCTCGCTACTTAAACATAATTAATTTAATTTTAGACATAACTTAAAGAAATATTAAGCCTAATAATCTTCTTACATAAATCTATCCTCTGGCCAGGAGTATATAATATCACCTAATATTTCTCAGTAACCAGTTCCATAATATATTTAAAACTCAGTTAATTAATTTTGCCCCAAAGGAAACATGCATGGCAAAAAATAAGCTAGCCTACGAAACGAGTCCCTATCTACTTCAGCATGCCGAGAATCCCGTTGACTGGTATCCCTGGGGTGAAGTGGCATTAAACATAGCTAAAGAGAAAGATCGCCCTATTCTTCTTTCCATTGGCTATGCTGCATGTCATTGGTGTCACGTTATGGCGCATGAAAGCTTTGAAGATCCAAATACAGCTATATTAATGAATAAACTATTTATTAATATAAAAGTTGACCGAGAAGAACGACCAGATATTGATAATATTTATATGACATCGCTTGCGCTTTTTGGAGAACAAGGAGGATGGCCTCTAACTATGTTTTGTACTCCTGAAGGTAGACCATTCTGGGGCGGCACCTACTTTCCCCCAACCTCACTATATGGAAGACCGGGTTTTCCCGAATTACTTCGCCATGTAGCTAATATTTACGATCAAGAACCAGAAAAAGTTTCTCAAAATAGCAATTCAGTTGTCAAAGCACTAGAAGACTTATCTAGGCCAGCGAAAGGATCCATCATTGGGCCAGATGGTGTTTTCACAGCAGCTAAATCCATCATGGAACAAATCGACTATAAAAATGGAGGCATAGGTACTGCACCGAAATTTCCTCAATGCCCAGTCTTAAATCTATTATGGAGAGGTTATAAGCAAAATAATAGAAAAGAGTTAGGTGATGCCGTTTTGCTTACTTTAAATAAAATGGCACAGGGTGGGATTTATGATCATTTAGGTGGAGGTTTTGCACGTTACTCAACAGACCCTTCATGGTTAGTGCCTCACTTTGAAAAAATGCTTTACGACAATGCACAGCTTATTGAACTTTACTCAGACGCCTATCAAGATACAAAAGATCTAATCTATTTAGAAAGAGTAACCGAAACAATAGATTGGGTCAGTCGAGAAATGGTAAAAGCAACCGATCCTTGTGGCGGTTTTTACTCTACCATAGATGCTGATTCTGAGGGTGAGGAAGGTAAGTTCTATGTCTGGTCAGAATCAGAAATACGTCATTTACTAGGTAATAATGCTAATATATTCATAGCTGCCTATGACATCAGAACAGAGGGTAATTGGGAAGGTAAAAACATCATTAATAGGTCTAATGATCCAATACCAAAAACAATAGAAATTGAGAATCAGCTTCAAAAAAACAGAAAAACACTGTTTGATAATCGAACAAAAAGAATAGCCCCTGCATTAGATGACAAAATTTTAGCAGACTGGAATGGGCTTATGATCAGCGCACTTGTGCGGGCTTCACAAGTCTTCGAAAAACCTAGTTGGTTACACAAAGCTGAAAAAGCATTTGATTTTGTTGTTACAAATATGTGCCATTCGGGAGATGAAAAACTTCTTCTACTCCACTCTTATCGACTTGATATAGCGAAACACGTAGCAACAGTTGATGACTATGCCAATATGTCCAGAGCAGGTCTTCTACTTTTTGAAAGCACAAATAATCATGAAAACTTAGATAATGTTATATGTTGGATTAAAGTCTTAGATAAATTTTACTGGGACGAGGATCTTGGGGGATATTTTTTTACAGCAGAGGGCGCTGAAGATATAATAGTCCGGACAAAGACTTGCTTAGATAATGCTACGCCATCAGGGAACGGAATAATTGCCGAAGTACTTGCGCGGCTTTATTACCTAACCGGTCATGACTATTATAGAAAACGTTGCGAATCGGTAATTACTGCCTTCTCAGCCGAAGCAGAAAAAAACCCCTATGGACATGTAACCCTTATCAACGCGGCTCAGTTCTTATTTGAGGCGGTCCAAATCATCATTATAGGTGATAAGAACTCCCAAGACACAGAGGCACTTTTAGCTGCTCAAAACCTTTTTAATATTCCAGCTCGTGTTTTATCAATAATACCCGACGGTGAGGCGTTGTATCCTGATCATCCAGCATTTGGAAAAACTAAAATAAATGAAAGGGCCACCGCTTATGTGTGTAATGGCCAAGTATGTTCAGTCCCCCTTGAAAATGCAGAAACTCTAAAAAAATATCTTGCAATAAAATGAGTAAAAATCGCCTTAGTATCACAAGCCCGTTCGGTCCCATCACGTTAATAGAAGAGAACGGTTTTTTAGTAAAACTAGAGTGGAATAAACAGTCTAATGAAATATCTAATTCGTTACTTAATGAAGCATCCAATCAGTTAAAAGCATATTTTTCAGGAAATTTGAAAGATTTCAATCTACCATTAAACCCAATAGGTACACTGCATCAAGTAAAGACATGGAAAATTATAAATGAAATAAAATACGGGGACTATTTAACATACGGAGAAATCTCTAATAATATAAAATCATCGCCAAGAGCTGTTGGTAACGCGTGCGGAAAAAACCCATTGCCAATAATTATCCCGTGTCACAGGGTTTTAACAAAAAAACTTGATATAAGTGGATATTCTGGAAAAGGAGGTGCTAAAACCAAAAAATATCTACTTAATCTTGAAGGTATTGATATTAATACATAGGCTAATAAAGAAAACGATATAAAGTTACTCTATAAATATGATGGCTAGGAGGTAAATATGGTTCACGCAATACGTATACACGAAACAGGTGGTCCTGAAGTTTTAAGCTGGGATGAAGTTAATGTAGGAGCTCCATCTGAAGGTGAAATTCTTGTTCGTCACACAGCCATAGGACTCAATTACATAGACACATACTTACGAGCTGGTGTCAGACCTCTACCCATGCCCTCAGTACTTGGACTGGAGGCCGCCGGTGTTGTTGAAGAGGTCGGGGAAGGTGTAACCCACCTATCTGTCGGAGATCGCATCGGATATGCTGATATGCCTGCGGGAGCGTATTCAGAATCACGGGTTATGCCCGCTAATATTGCTGTTAAATTGCCAGATGGGGTAAATGACCAAGTGGCTGCTGCATCTATGCTAAAAGGAATGACAACTCAGTTTCTTATTAGACAAACATTTCGAGTAGAACCTGGGATGACTGTTTTACTTCACGCTGCAGCAGGGGGGGTTGGTCTTATTGCTAGTCAGTGGTTAAACCACTTAGGAGCAACAGTAATAGGAACAGTAGGTAGCAAAGAAAAAGCAGATTTAGCAAAAGCACATGGTGTACATCATACGATAAACTACCAAACTGAAAACTTTGTTGAACGCGTAAATGAAATTACTGGGGGCGAGGGCGTTCCCGTAGTATACGATGGAGTTGGAAAAGATACTTTCTATAATTCAATGAAATGCTTATCACCTCTTGGAATGCTTGTATGTTTTGGCGCCGCATCCGGTGCTCCTGATCCACTTAATATAATTGACCTTTCAACATATGGATCAATTTATGTAACCCGCCCAGTGTTATTTCACTACACAGCATCACGCCCTGCCCTCGAATCCTGTGCTAACGATTTATTTAGTGTGATTAGCTCCGGCGCAGTAAAAATCGAGATTAATCAAACTTATCCACTCGAAAATACTGCTCAAGCCCATCGGGATCTTGAGTCCCGCAAAACTACTGGGTCTACAGTATTGTTACCTTAGTAAAAAAATTGAT
>JAQWSA010000089.1 GCA_029243445.1 Alphaproteobacteria bacterium | reverse complement strand
TTCACAAAATAGGCTTCGTTAGCTGAGTTATCAATATCTAGTGTTTATAGTTTCATCTAGGAAGAGCTATATGGGTCGCTGTAAATGTTAAGACAAATGTATGGAAATAACTCAATTGTGTTAAAAGTATACGTTTGGCAGCGCCAAACCTCAGTGGCTTTGATCAGGAGTTTTTAATGCATTTAATTTTACCAAGAGTTGCACGCTTAATTTGTATTTTTTCACTCGTGTTTGCATTAATTTCATCATCTAGTGGTTTAGGGTTAGCATCACCTCTAGACAATAATGTTAATGATCCACTTGAATCTCCTAACCGGTTTATATTTGAGTTTAATATCAGACTTGATCGTTATGTAATGGAGCCAGTTGCTATTGCATATCGAGACTTTTTACCAGTAGAGCTAAAAACACCTATGGTGAACTTAATAAATAATTTATTTATGCCTTTGAGTTTTATTCACGCGATTTTGCAGGGTGATATGAATCGAGCTGAAGAAGCAGCTGTAAGGTTCATCGGAAGTGCTCCGACATTATTTTTAGGAAATCCTTTTCCAGATAGATCACCTGTGCATGAAGATGCAGGACAAACTCTTGGTGTATGGGGTGTAAAGTCAGGTCCTTATATAATGCTTCCAGTTTTAGGGCCTTCAAATCTACGCGATACTGCTGGAACAATTATTGATGTTTTTGTTGACCCATTTGGGGTATTAGCTAGTTCGGGTGCATCGACAGCAAGAGGCATAGGATCTGCCGTTAAATCTCGCGCAAATAATTTAGAGCAAGTGAGGGATCTACAAAAAAATTCTCTTGATTATTATGCTGCTGTTAGAAGTTTATATGGGCAGTATCGCGAAAATGAAATTAAAAATGGTGGAATAAAAGATATTAAGGCTGCACCTACTATTGGATTAGAAAATGAATCAGCACCTGCATTAATGAAAATATTTGATGCGGCGACTAAGTAGAAAAAATGATTTTTAAATACTATAAAGTGATTATTACTTGTTTATTTCTTATGCTAGTAATTTTTGTGGTGCCTTCTACAGCAAACCAACATTTTTCTAAATCCTCTCGGTTTGTCCAATCCCTTGCCGATCAAGCTGTTGCTGCTCTAACTGCCGACGGAATAACAACTGATATGCGTCGGAGTCATTTTCGAGATGTGATTCGTCAGAATTTTGCCATTGATAGTATTGCTCGGTTTGCGCTTGGTCGTTATTGGCGTAGGGCGACTGAAAAACAACGTATTGAATACTTAAAATTATTTGAAGATCTTATTGTAATAACTTGGGCTGATCAGTTTTCTACCTATGCGGGAGAGAAACTAAAAGTAGAAGAATCTATAGATACGGCAAGTAATCAAAGCAGGGTAAAAGTCGTTATAGTACGGAGCATATGGTCAATTGATAGGCAAACAAAAATACATGTTGATTGGCGGGTGGCGAGCCAAGGAAAAATTTACAAAGTTACGGATGTAATGATTGAGGGTATAAGTATAGCTAGAACAAAACGAGATGAGTTTGCATCAGTAATTCGTAGAAATAATAACCAAATTAATGCCCTCTTAAAGACCTTAAGAGAAAAGAAACTAAATAACAGGTAAAATTAAAAGTCAAAAGTAGGGTTTATTTTTTTTAACTGTTTATATTTAATCTTTTTTTAATGTCCATTAGAGTTATCCTGACGCTGCTTGTGGTCAGTCTCATAGGATTGATAATTACCTTCGAACCAAACGGTGGAATTATTGCTTTCAAATGCTAAAATATGGGTGGCAATGCGATCTAGAAACCAACGGTCATGGCTAACTACTATGGCGCAACCAGCAAAATCTAAAAGTGCTTCTTCTAGAGCTCTGAGTGTATCAACATCGAGATCATTAGTAGGTTCATCCAGTAGTAAAACATTTGCTCCTGATTTAAGCATTTTTGCTAGATGAACTCTATTACGTTCGCCGCCTGATAAATTACCAACTTTTTTTTGCTGGTCAGGACCTCTAAAGTTGAACCCAGCTACATATGCTCGACTTTGTATATTTTTTCTTCCCAACTCTATTATATCCAAGCCACCAGTAATTTCTTCCCATACGTTTTTATCTTCGGATAGCGAATCTCGATTTTGGTCAACGTACCCAAGTACGACCGAATCTCCGACAATGAGTTCTCCTTTGTCAGGCATTTCATGGCCAGTTACTAAGTTGCAAAAGGTAGTTTTACCGGCGCCGTTCGGACCTATAACTCCAACAATAGCGCCGGGTGGAATTTTTAGGTCTAACCCACTAATTAAAACTCTTTCATCATAACCTTTTGATAGCTTTTTCGTTTCGATAACTAAATCACCTAATCGTTTACCTGCGGGTATTGTAATTTGCTGTTTTTCAGGGGCTCGTACAGAGCTATCGGCCACTAATTGTTCAAATGCGCTAACTCTAGCCTTACTTTTAGCCTGCCTCGCTCTTGGGCTTTGTCTGATCCACTGTAATTCTTGACGGATACTCCTTTGTCGGTTGCTTTCTTCTTTTTCTTCTTGTGATAATCTTTTATCTTTTGCTTCTAGCCAGGCCGAGTAATTACCTTCAAATGGAATGGCTTTACCTCTATCAAGTTCAAGAATCCAACCTGCTACGTTATCAAGAAAATACCGGTCATGTGTTACCGCTACTACTGTACCTGCATAACCAGCTAGAAAATGTTCCAGCCAAGACACAGATTCTGCATCAAGATGGTTAGTTGGTTCGTCGAGTAAAAGCATATCTGGTTTGGATAGCAATAATCGACATAGAGCTACTCTACGACGTTCGCCCCCTGAAAGTTTAGTTACATCAGCAGAACCAGCAGGGCATCTTAAAGCATCCATGGAAATTTTAATGTGACGATCTAGATCCCAAGCGTCGGCAGCATCAATTTGGTCCTGTAATGCAGCCTGTTTTGTAATCAAAATATCCATCTCATCTGTTGACATTTCTTCACCAAAACGAGAGCTTATTTCATTAAACTTTTCTAGCAATTCAAGGGTATCGGCGACGGCCTCCATTATATTTTCTAAAACATTTTTTTCAGTGTTTAGGCTCGGTTCTTGAGGCAAAAACCCCACTTTAACATCGTCTGCTATCCAAGCCTCTCCTTGATATTCTTTATCTTCACCAGCCATTATTCGCAATAAACTTGATTTACCCGATCCATTTAAACCGAGTACTCCAATTTTTGCTCCGGGATAGAAGCTTAGCCAGACATCCTCAACAACCGCACGAGCGCCCGCATAGGTTTTGGTAAGCCCCTTCATTACATAGACATATTGTTGGGATGTCATAAGTGAACTCCATAAAAAATAAACTTATAATTAGTTGGAATTTATTGGGTTTAAGATTAACTAAAATACAAATACATTTATTAATATCAACCGAATTGCCAACGGTGAATTTCTAATCGCTCATATAGTCCTGTTTGAGTGTAAGGTTCTTCGGATAAAAAGGTATCCACAGATTTTCGATTTTCCAGCTTAAGAATAAACTCACTTCCCACCCATTCTTCTTCGTTAGGTGACCATAATGGTCCTCTTACAATAAATTTATTTTGGTATCCTCGCTCTATAAAATATCTGCGATGATTCTGCAGTAGCTTTTTTCTTAACTCTGTCATTCCGGGCTTACCGTGCCCTATGATAAGAAAATATTGGTCTTTATCCTTATCGGCGTCATGCAACCATTGTTTTTGTTGCATAGCATTTTGACATCTGCAGACAAATATTTTTTTAAATACCCCTGATTTTACAAACGGGTTTTCTTCTATAAAAGTTAAAGAATTTTTGATATCAGGTAGGTCAAGCATATACATGTTACCGGTAAATATTTTTTTATTGTGTGATACTGTTGGCCCCTCAACAATAATAGAATCTTTATATGCTTCTATAAATCTTAAGTGCTTACTATTAATATTCTCTCTAATTTTAGCACTGTTAGATTTATCCCAAAAATAAAAAAAATATTCCATTAACTTTCGATACTTATATTGACGATAGCTATAATATTTTTTTGCATTTCTGCTCGTTTTTTAACCTCAATATTTCTATCGTTCATAATCATTGCATCTCTTTAATTATTATTTTTTTGCAGTTCAAGCTCGCGCTGTGAGTTATTCCACTCAGATATTACATCCGTACTATCTTCTGTTGGTAGTAACATTGTCTTATGAATTAAAAAGGTTTCAATGTTTACTATGCGCGATAGTGCCCAAATGGCGCTACCGCGGACTATTGGTTCCGGGTCTATCAACAAAGATAAAATAACAGGAATAGCTTTCTCGTTTTTTAAATTTCCTAATGCAATTAAAACATTGCGAATAAACCGTTCACGCCCAATACGTTTTATAGCTGTTTTTGAAAAAAGTTTGCGAAACTCTTCGTCAGTTAACTTAGCTAATTGTATTAAGTTTGGTGAGTTAAATTGTTCATTAGAATCAAAGTCAGGATCCGCTGCAGCTGAAGCAAATTTGTTCCAAGGACAAACTGCAAGACAGTCATCACAGCCATAAATGCGATTTCCTATTAGAGGTCGCAAGTCTCTATCTATTAGTCCTTTATGTTCAATAGTTAAGTAAGAAATGCACCGTCGAGCATCTAGCTTGTACGGAGCAGGAAAAGCATTAGTAGGGCAAACATCAAGACATCTCTGACAACTCCCACAATATTCACCAAGAGAATCTTCTTTTGTTTCTATTATGGAAAGGTTGAGGGTTGTAAAAATCTCACCGAGAAATAGCCATGACCCATGTGTTCGTGAAACTAAATTTGTATGTTTCCCTTGCCATCCTAGTCCGGCCTTCTGAGCAATAGGTTTCTCCATAATTGGAGCCGTATCCACAAATATTTTAATATCACAGGAAAAGTTGTCGGATATCCAGCGACCTACAACTCTTAGTCTTTTTTTTAAAACTTCATGATAGTCACGTCCTCTGGAATAAACTGAAATATTTCCTACTGCAGGATTAGAGAGGTTTTCTAGAGGGTCTTCAGTGGGTGCATATGAAATTCCTAATGTAATTACACTTTTCACATCTGGCCATAACGCTTGGGGGCTAGCTCTTAAATCTGCTTTAGCAGATAACCACCCCATATCTCCGTGATAACCCCGTTCTATAAACTCGGTCATATTATCTTTGTTTTTACTGGATAAAGTAGCAGGCGCAAAACCTACGGCTATAAAACCAGATTTTAGAGCAAAATCACGAATTTGATTTCTTACAGGTGTATCCACAATATTATATTCCATGGAAAATAGTAAATTATCAACCTCTTCCCCGATAGGGGGCTACACCTTGATCAGGGAGCCACAAACCATCAGGTATTTTACCTGTTTGATAAAATACATCTATAGGAATCCCTCCTCTCGGATACCAGTAGCCACCAATTCTTAGCCAGATAGGATCCAATGTCTTACTAATTTTTTTTGCGATAGATACTGTGCACTCTTCATGAAATGACCCGTGATTTCGAAATGACCCCATGTACAGCTTTAAAGATTTACTTTCTATAATCCATTCCCTGGGAACATAGTCAATAACCAAATGAGCAAAGTCAGGTTGTTTCGTAATAGGGCAGATTGATGTAAATTCTGGTACAGTGAATCGTACTAAATAAATATCGCCTGAATTAGGGTTGTTAACTTTTTCAAGTACTACTTCACTTGGTGATTTAGGAAAATCAGTATTATTACCCAACTGTGTTAATCCTGAATAAAACTCATTAGTCATAATTCTCTCTCAGTTTTCTTTAGAAGCATTGCGTCACCATATGAATAAAAACGATATCTATTATTAATGGCATGGTTATAAGCTGATCGAATAAAGTTTTCCCCTGCAAATGCACATACCAGCATATACAGAGTTGAACGTGGTAAATGAAAGTTAGTTAGTAAAAGATCTACTGCATTAAAACGATAGCCCGGTGTTATAAAAATGTCAGTATTACCAATGAAGGGTTTAACCAGTCCTTTTGTATTTGCAGCACTCTCAAGCAACCTCATTGATGTTGTACCTACCGCTAAAACGCGTCCCCCTTGTCGGTGAGTTTTATTAACTGCTTCCGCTGTTTGGTCTGGTAATTCGCCATATTCTTCATGCATTTTATGATCTATAATATTTTCTACTTTAACTGGCAAAAAAGTGCCGGCACCAACATGAAGTGTTAGAGGAGCCGTAGCTATCCCCTTTTCAGCCAATTTAGACATTATTTCTGGAGTAAAATGTAATCCAGCCGTAGGGGCTGCGACGGCTCCATCTTCTTTTGCAAAGATAGTTTGATAATCCTTTAAGTCGCTGCAATCAGGAAGAGATGACCTTTTTATGTATGGAGGTAAAGGCGGATTACCATAACGCTTAAGTACTGAAAAAAATTCTGATCCTATTATATTAAACTCTATTAATATTTCGCCCATCGCACGTATTTCTATAACTTTTGACCAAAACTGTTCGGAATATTCTACTGTATCTCCAACTTTAAGACGTCTTGATGGTTTAGCGTAAGCAAGCCAAGTACCTGGATTTACTTGTTTATGTAACGTAATAACTATTTTTCGCTCGGTAATATTATTTTTCTTTGAACTGGACCTATAACGTCTCCCGTATAGTAGTGCTGGAATAACTCTTGTATTATTGAATACCATTAAATCACTTGGTAATAATAAATCTGCAATATTATCAACTAATCTGTCTACCAACTGGGCTCTTGCGTCCAAAAGTTTTGCATTTTGACGGGGTGAAGCTGGTCTTTGAGCTATTAATTCAGGGGGTAAATAAAAATCAAAATCTTTAGTTTTCATATTTATGATGCCAATTGACAGAAATTCTAACAGCGGCAATAAGTACCGACCATTACTAATGCGATTAGG
>JAQWSA010000088.1 GCA_029243445.1 Alphaproteobacteria bacterium | reverse complement strand
AATAGGTAGTTTATCTAAAGGAGATTACGTTGTTCATGTTGATCATGGGATAGGGCGTTTTGGAGGGTTAGAAACCCTAAAGATTGGCGGAGCTCCTCATGACTGCTTAAGATTGCTCTATGCAAACGATGATAAGTTATTTTTGCCAGTCGAAAATTTAGAATTACTATCTCGTTTTGGCTCTCAAGAAGCAGTCGCTCAGGTTGATAGATTAGGTGGAGCTGGTTGGCAGGCTAGAAGAGCTAAAATAAAAGGGAAAATAAAAGAGATAGCAACAGAGTTATTACGCATAGCTGCAGAACGTGAACTGAGGAGTGGTACAAAGTTAGATACCCCTCAATATTATCAAGAATTCTGTTCTCGTTTTGCTTTTACTGAAACTGAAGACCAAGCCCGAGCTATAAATGAAACCAATGTTTCTCTATCTAGTGGTCGTCCGATGGATAGATTAATATGTGGAGATGTAGGTTTTGGAAAAACTGAAGTTGCCTTAAGAGCCGCTTTTATAGCCTCACTTAATGGATTTCAAGTTGCAGTAGTTGTGCCTACTACGTTATTAGCTAGGCAGCATTTTAAAACATTTACCCAAAGATTTGAAGGTTTTCCTGTTAATATAAGACAACTATCTCGTCTTGTTAGCAAGCAAGACTCTAAAGAGATACGCATCGGTTTGGCTGATGGAACAATAGATGTTGTGATTGGCACACATACTCTTTTAGGGAAAAATATAAAATTTAAAAATTTAGCATTATTAATAATTGATGAAGAACAACATTTTGGTGTTACACAAAAAGAGCAACTGAAAAAACTTCGTACAAATGTTCATGTGCTGACTTTATCAGCAACACCAATACCGCGTACTTTGCAGCTAGCGCTAACTGGAGTAAGAGAATTAAGCTTAATTGCAACTCCCCCAATAGATAGACTCTCAGTAAGAACTTTTGTACTTCCTTATGACCCTGTAAGTATAAGAGAAGCAATTTTACGAGAACATTTTCGTGGTGGACAGACATTCTATGTTTGTCCTCGTATTGATGACATTCCAATTGTATTTGAAAAATTAGAGAAATTAGTTCCAGAAATAAAAATAATTGTAGCTCATGGGCAGATGGCTCCAAAGGTTCTAGAGGATGTAATGACTTCATTTTATGAAGGTCACTATGAAGTTTTGCTGTGTACCAATATTATTGAATCTGGTCTTGATTTACCTTCTGCAAATACAATTATTATTCATAGAGCAGATATGTTTGGCCTTTCACAGCTCTATCAGCTGCGCGGACGCGTGGGCAGGGCAAAAGTGCGTGCTTACGCTTACTTGACACTTCCACCGGATAGAACTTTGACTGAATCGGCAAGAAAACGTCTCGATGTGATGCAGACCCTTGACACATTAGGTGCTGGATTTAGTCTAGCAAGCCATGATTTAGATATAAGAGGCGCAGGTAATCTGCTAGGAGAAGAACAGACAGGTCATATACGCGAAGTCGGAGTAGAGCTCTATCAACAGATGCTAGAGGAAGCTGTTGCGGCGGAAAGGGATAATAATAGTGTTGGTGAACCAGAGGATTGGACCCCTGTTATTACATTAGGTACACCAATATTAATACCTGAAAATTATGTATCAGATTTAGGCCTACGTCTTAGCTTATATAGGCGTATTGCTACATTAGTTGAACCAACAGATATTGATGGTTTTGCCGCAGAATCTATTGATCGATTTGGACCACTTCCAGTAGAAATGGATAACTTACTTCAGTTAGTAAAACTAAAAAAACTATGTCGTAATGCGGGAGTAGAAAAACTTGATGTAGGCCCTAAAGGTGCAGTCATTAGTTTTAGAGGAAATTCTTTCAATAATCCAGAAGCGTTAATTAATTTTATAAACATGCAAGCTGGAAAAGTTAGAGTTAGACCAGATCAAAAACTTGTTTATAATTGTCTATGGAAAGATGAAAAACAACGTTTAAGTGGAGTTCGTCATATGATGCTCGAGTTATCTAAATTAGCGTCAGCCGGTTCATAGATTATTATATAATTTTAGATACATCAGAGGTCATATCATTACTCATAAGAGCTAGGTCTAATAAAGGAAAGAATGCTTCAGGTTCTTGAGCACCAGATATCGCATATTTCTTATTTATAATAAAATAGGGAACTGCAGAAATATTCATTCTACGAGCCCTCAAGTCTTGTGATGTAACATAGGATATATTTTTATTACTCGACAAATAACTTCTAGAAATTTTAGAGTCTAGTCCTATGCTATGACCTATCCTTATTAGTACACCATGATCACCAATGTCTTCGCCATTCTTAAAATATGCAGTGAATAGAGCTTCAACAATTTCATTTTGTAGTCCATAATTATCAGCCAAACGTATGAGCCTGTGTGCATTGATAGTATTTGGAGTGTTTTGGATCTGATCAAAGTTAAGTGCTAGGCGTTCACCTTGACCAGTTTCGGATATTATGTCTTGAAACTTTATAGCGCGTTCTAGGCCACCATATTTATAAATTAGATAACTGGTTTGATCCATTCCACTTAATGGCATATCGGGGTTTAATAAATAGGGATGCCACTTAATATCAACTTTAAGGTCATCACGCGCTGATAAAGTACGTTCCAGACGGCGTTTTCCTATATAGCACCAGGGGCAGACAGGATCAGAGTATATATCAATATGAACCATTGAATTAAGGTGCTTTTAGAGGAAGATTAGGTCAAGTCCTTACGGACAAAAAGGGAAATTAAAATGATTATCGAATATAGAGTTTATACTATGAAAGCAGGAAACCTTAATAAGTTTTATCAAGCTCAAATTGATCGAGGGTTCGATGGGGTCATGGCTCCATTAATGCGCGAAAGCTTGATTGGCTATTTTGCTACTATTAGCGGTCCGGTTGAACAAGTAATTCATCTTTACTCATTTGAGAACCTAGAAGAGTGGAGAGATCGGTATAATTCAATATATTCTATAGATGAATTGCAAAATTATTTTTATATGGTCAGACCATTAATTCAAGCACAAGAGAATACATTTTTATTACCGGCACCTATTAGTTCTGTAAGTTCACTTTTTAATAAAGAGTATTGTTGGAAGAGGGGGGATAAACCTCTGGCAGATTTAAATAATTTAACCAGCCTACTAATAGAGCAACTAACGGTATCTTTATTGCCGGGCACTTTAAATAAATACTGGGAATGTTACGAAGAACATGCATTACCATGCCTAACGCCTTTAGAGACTAATCAGTTTGGTTCTTTTTATACGCTAGTTGGGCAATTACATAAGGTATATCACGTATGGTATTATGATGATATGTTGGACAAAGAGCGTCGCATTAATGCCGTGTCAATGGATCCTCGTTGGAATGTTTTTCTTGAGAAAATCCAACCCTTAGTGGTTTCAAGGGAAATTAAGTATATGAAACCTGCGCCTGTCAAGGAAATGTCACCTTTGTTTATAATTGATAACGATTAGTACTTTGCTTCCCAAGAAAAATAGCCTAAATAGTTTTAATTATTATTCAGATTATATTTTACTGAGGTAAGGAGAAATTTTATGGTTGATGGTGCCCCAACACGAAGTCAAATTTTAGAAGCAAGCGGAGACATGCTTAAATGGCAAGTCTATGCTATTCATACCTTTCCTACTAACGGATTAGGACCTGTTATGGAGAATATAGGACCTCATCTAGAACATCAGCACAAAATGGAAGAGGAGGGGGTATATATAGCAGCGGGTCCACACTGGGCTGATGACGAAGAAACTTGGGAGGGGGAAGGCTTGATAGTTGTAAGGGCCAAAAGCTTAGAGGATGCGCGTAATATTGCCGAAAAAGATCCTATGCATTCAAGTGGAGCAAGGTCTTTTAAAGTTCGACCATGGCTAATTAATGAAGGATCAATAACTATTAAAGTTAGTTTTGCTTCAGGTAATCGCGAGGTTTCTTAATTTTATTTCTTTTACTTTTAAATATAGTTAAGTAGTTAATAAGGTCTGATATCGACGTATAAAAATGAATAGTTTTATATATAACGAGGGTAATATGGTGGATAACATTCAATCTGTTATTGTTAATGGTGAGTTACAAAAAGATAATACTTCATTCATGGCAACAATCATGAGGGCAACTCTAATTGCAATATTTGGACTCTCATTAGTTTGGTTCGCTGGAATGTCAAATGCAGAATACCTCCATAATGGAACTCATGACACCAGACATAGCTTGGTTTTCCCCTGCCATTAGTTATAAAATTAAATGCTAACTCGAATGCTACAAACCGGTCTATTCGCAGGCTTTATAACAGCGTTAATATATAGCGTCATACAAAGCGTCACGGTTACACCTCTTATTTATGAAGCCGAACAGTATGAACGAGTAAGTAGTATTGATGATAGATCAATAAAGGCTGCTAATACAGATAAGGATATATATTTTGGAGAAGAAATTAAGCGACATTTTCTTACGCTACTTACCAACATCGTTGCCGCGATCGGTTTTGCATTTCTGATTGTAGCAGGATTTGTTCTTTCCAAAAGAAAAATTAATTTTACGGAAGGTATGTGGTGGGGCTTATCAGGCTATATAATATTCATATTAGCTCCAGCCTTGGGACTACCTCCAGAAATTCCTGGTTCAATATCTAGTCCAGTTGAAGGCCGTCAAATATGGTGGGTATCTACTATAGCTGCCACTACGATAGGTATAGGAATTGGATTTTTCATAAAAAATATATATGTGAGATTTATATGTATATTAATTATTACCCTTCCGCATTTAATAGGACCTCCTAACATTCCTGATATTAAACCGGGCTTAGTTCCTTTAGAATTAGCGTCCCATTATGTGGTGTGGACGTTGTTTACCTCATTAGTCTTCTGGTTAATTCTAGGAGCTAGTTCTGGATTAATATATAAGCGATTAACTGCTTCTTCTAAAAATAAATAAAATTAAATATTTACCCAGGTCTATTAGAAAAATTATTAATACGACTCCGTATATTTTTCATTCTTATTAAACGTAAGTCATCTTTCGATATGATGTTATCGTTATTCTTGTCCATTTTCCACATTATTCTATCCATGCCATTATTGATCTCTTTTAAAGAAACCTTAGCATTACCATCTTGGTCTAAACGCTGGAAATGCCGAACCATTCTTCTATTCATTCTTTGCATCCATAGCTCTTTAAACTCACCAAGAGATAGTACACTGTCTTTATTATTGTCGAAGGTATTGATGGCTTTTATTGCTTTAGAAGTCATTTCAGATTTAGTTATATTACCGTCTTTATTAGTATCGAATATTTTTTGCATAACAAACAAAGATTTAGCGGTTTTGTAACTATTTCTTTTACTATCTGCCTCGCTATTAGTACTGAAAAAGATAATCAAGGGTATACTTAAAATAGAAATAATTGTTAATTTAGATATTAATCGCATAAAAGTCTCCATGAAAAATTTAAAAGAAATAATTTTATCAAATTCTTTAATTTGAGCTAACAGGTTGAATAAGGTAGAATAATGGCGGAGGGGGTATCCGTAAATAGTCATTCCTAGGGGTTACTAGAGGTTATTGTTTATCATTTATTATCAATTACTTATATACTACCCTTTATAATGTGGTGTAGTAAATTTTTCTTAATTCCAAATTGTCCTGGGGGGAAAAATGGTGGAAGAACCATGATGACAGACCTACCCCAACAACGTTCAAAAACGTTAAGCGTAACATTTATTAGCAACATTATAGAACCTGGTAAATACCATGACGGAGGCGGAGCAGGCCTCTACCTACCTATTA
>JAQWSA010000087.1 GCA_029243445.1 Alphaproteobacteria bacterium | reverse complement strand
TTGATAAATTAAATGAAGCTAGCTTAGGAGCTTTAATGATGCATTATATGTTAGAGACGGTTATGGTAGCTAGGCTTCTGGATATTAATCCTTTTAATCAGCCAGCAGTGGAGGATGGAAAACTGCGAGCAAAAGAATATTTAAAAGCATAAATATGACTATTCGTATGCTCCCCGACAATATTATAAACCGTATAGCAGCTGGTGAGGTAATAGAAAGACCAGCTGCAGTAGTTAAAGAGTTAGTTGAAAATTCATTAGATGCCAGTGCAACTCAAATAGATGTTTTGCTTAGAGATGGCGGACGTACTCAAATATTAGTGACTGATAATGGAACCGGCATGAATGCTAGTGAAATTTCCCTTGCTGTTGAACGTCATGCTACTTCTAAATTACCAAAAGATGATTTAACTCTTGTTGAAACTATGGGCTTTCGTGGCGAAGCTCTGCCATCTATTGGCGCGGTAAGTAGGCTAACGATAACCTCAAGACCCCATAATGAAGAAGCATGGCAGTTATTTATAGAGGGTGGTAAAAAGAATGCTCCGGAACCGGCGTCGCATCCCAACGGAACACAAGTTGAAGTTTGTGATCTTTTCTTTGCTACTCCAGCCAGACTTAAATTTTTAAAAACTGAACGAACTGAGTTAGAACACGCGTTAGATGCTGTGCAGCGTTTAGCCATGTCTAACCCAGATGTTGCCTTCACGGTTAGAGATGGTGATAGGGTTCGTTTTTCCTGTAAATCTGAAAGTGATCTTATTGGAGACGAATCAGCTCTTCTTCGTCGACTTAGTCATGTAATGGGCCGAGAATTTTCTGAAAACGCACTTAATATTAAAGCTGAGCGGGAGGGTGTTAAACTCTTTGGGTATGTAGGTTTACCGACATTAAACCGTAATACAAGCCGTCATCAATATCTATTTGTTAACCGCAGGCCCGTTCGTGATAAGCTGCTAAATGGAGCTGTTCGTGCTGCGTATCAGGATTTTCTAGCACGACAACGCCATCCTTTGGTGGCCTTATTTGTGACTATTAATTCTGATATGGTAGATATAAATGTGCACCCAGCTAAAACAGAGGTTAGATTTCGTGATTCTGGTGTTATACGTGGTCTAATTGTAGGTTCTTTAAAGCATGCGCTTGCTCAAGCTGGACATCGGGCCTCTACTACTGTTTCTGATGCTGCTCTTGGCGCAATGCAACCAGCCGATAGAATTAATGTTTATGATCGTAAACAGGGATCTTTTCAAAAAATAAAGACGTTCAAAGAACAATCGGAGAGTATGACAGGTTTCTACGCACCTTTATCTGATAATATACCAGGTTTAGATGTTACACCTAATGCTAAAACTTCTACTTTTAATTCTGATAAGGAAGAAATATCTTCCGTTGACCATCCATTGGGAGCGGCCAGGGCCCAGGTCCATGAAACTTACATAGTTTCCCAGAGTGAAGACGGAATTGTTATAGTAGACCAGCATGCAGCTCATGAGCGTTTGGTCTATGAAAGGATGAAAAAGGCACTTGAGGTAGGTGGTGTATTGAGTCAGGGCTTATTAATACCCGAAGTAATAGAGGTATCTGATGTAATTGCTATCCGGCTAATAGAGCGCGCGGAAGAATTCGCTGAACTAGGACTTGTTATAGAAAAGTTTGGTAATGGGGCCGTTGTGGTTAGAGAAGTGCCAGCATTACTAGGGCAAATAGATGTCAGAGCATTAATTAATGATCTTGCAGATGATTTAGCGGAGATGGATAGTAATTTAGCGTTACGTGAACGATTAGAAGAAGTCTGTAGTACTATGGCTTGTCATGGCAGTGTAAGGGCTGGACGGCAACTAAATAATGAAGAAATGAACGCACTATTGCGTGAGATGGAAGTAACTCCCCATTCTGGACAATGTAACCATGGTAGACCCACTTATGTTAAACTTAAACTAGGCGATATTGAGAAACTTTTTGGTAGACGTTAGGTACAAAATTTAAAAATAATTTGCAATTTATTTATCCAATGTACTCAACAAAATGCAGTTTTGTTGAGCTGTAGATTCTGAGTTCTATTTCTTTAAAAATATTTGGCCAAACAAACTTAGCATCTTTTTCAGTTTCTATTATAACTATACTAGATTTATGCAACCAGCCTGATTTAGATATTGCATTAAGCCCGAGTATTGGAATTTTTGATTGATACGGGGCATCCAGAAAAACATAGGAACAAGGAATATCATTTTTGGGTTTTGGTGGATTAGTTACATCTACTTGATAGATATCAGTTGATTCTTCTTCTTTGAGATTGGTTATATTTTTTTTAATAATCTCTAGCGCGTATTTGTTTACATCAAAAAAAGTTGAATGATGGGCGCCACGCGAAATTGCTTCAAGACCTAATGCCCCAGAACCTGCACAAGCGTCAAGAACCCTAGTACCAGCAATATTATACTTAGAATCAATAATACTAAATAATGCCTCTCTAACCCGGTTTGTTGTAGGACGGGTAGATTTACCATAAGGAGCGTCTAATAGCCGTCCCTTATACTTACCTCCGGTTATGCGCAGCATTAGCCTTTATATCACTTGGTAAATTTGATGATAGTACACGTGAAGGAACTTCCTCGACGTTACCACGCGTAAGTTTTCCTAATTGGAAGGGACCGAAAGATATTCGTATCAATCTATTAACAGAATATCCTAGATGTTCCATTAAACGTCGTATTTCACGATTTTTACCTTCACGTAAAGCGATATTAACCCAGGCGTTCGCATTGACTTGACGTTCTAAAGTAGCAGTAACAGGACCATAATGTATACCATCAATGGTGATACCTTTAGCAAGTTGATCAAGTTCTTTAGGGTTTATTATTCCGTGTAACCTTACTCGATATTTTCTGAGCCATCCAGTTTTAGGTAACTCTAGTCTACGTGCTAGGGCTCCATCATTTGTTAATAAAAGAAGACCTTCTGAATTCATATCTAACCGGCCAATAGTAATCGCTTGGCCTAGTTCTAATGGTAAACCGTCATAAATAGTTGGCCTACCTTCCGGATCTCGACGGGTTGTTAAGCGTCCAGTTGGTTTATGATAGCGCCACATTCTAGTGGGTTGAGGGTCTGGGAGGGGGCTTCCGTCAATGACAATTTTAGCTTTGGTGCTTATATTTAGTGCAGGACTAGAAATAAGTTCTCCGTCTACTTGCACTAATCCTCTCAAAATAAGTCTTTCTGCTTCACGTCGAGAGCATAGACCTGCTCGTGCTATTATTTTAGCCACACGTTCATCTTTATTATTTTCAGTCATAATTGGTCACATTAGTTGATGCGCTGGCAACGAAGGCTTTGAATATTGCACTATCACCTTCAGACACTGAATATTCTGGATGCCATTGGACACCCACACAGAATTTTTGTCCTTTTGCTTCTATACCTTCAATAATTCCATCTGGGGAAATTGCATTAACAGTAACTCCTAGAGGTATATCTTTAGCAGCCTGATGATGGGAGCTATTAACTTCAAGTTCCTCTTTTTTTACTATTCTATGTAATAGGGTGTCCTTTGTTATTTTGACTGTATGCCCTGGTTCGTCACGTGGGTTGTGTTGTTCATGTGAGATAGAGCTATCGACTTCATCAGGTATATGTTGAATCAAAGTTCCACCTAGAACAACGTGTAATAATTGCTGTCCACCGCAAATACCCAATATAGGAATATCCCGAAGAATTGCTCCACGGGTAATAGCTAATTCAAATTTAGTTCGTTCGTCTTTTGTTGTAATTGAATGATGACGTTGGCTTGATCCGAAAACTATCGGATCAACATCAAATGCTCCTCCCGTAATAACTAAGCCATCTATTTTATCAAGATATAAATCAGCATTTTCAGGCTCATGTGGTAATGCTATGGCAAGGCCTCCAGCTTGAGTGATTGATTGACTATAGTTTTTGCGCAATGCGTACCATGGCATATTTGAATATCCACCCGGATCTTCTGAATCAAGTGTAATGCCTATAAGAGGACGGTTATGTATTTTTTCCATTTTAAACTTCTAACTCGAAATTGATAGCGTTGCAATTTTAAGATAAGCACGTCAGATTTGGATAATGAAAAACAATCCATATATGAATATTGCCATAGCAGAGGCAGAGGCGGCGAGTAAACGGGGTGAAATACCTGTAGGAGCTGTTATAGTACTAGCTGATGAAAAAAAAATATTAGCGCGTTCAGGAAATATGGTTGAAGTTGATACCGACCCTACTGGCCATGCAGAAATTATAGTGTTAAGGGAAGCGGCTCTGAAACTTGGTACTCCTCGCCTTTCTTGCTGTGATATTTATGTAACTCTGGAACCATGTGCAATGTGCGCGCAGGCAATTTCTTTTTCAAGAATTAGAAGAGTGTATTTTGGTGCTTACGATTATAAGGGAGGAGGAGTTGAGAATGGCGCGAGAATATTTAATCAACCTACCTGTCATCACGTTCCAGAAGTGATAGGAGGAATTGAGGAGGTAAAATGTGCTAATTTATTGAAAGAATTTTTTGCTATTCGAAGAAAATAAACCTTAACATATATATTAATCATGTCGTTTTGATAGTCTTAAATTTGATTCAACTGCTACAGTAGGATTATAGAACGGTCGTTCTCCTTTTATAGTTACTCTATTACCTTTTCTCTCATTAGGCCAATAATCCCAAAGCGCAAAATGTTGTGTACAGCGATTATCCCATAAGGCAATCGCGTTTTGAGACCAACAAAACCTAATCTGAAATTCTGGACGCTGTTGATGTGCGTATAAAAATTTTAGTAACGCACCGCTTTCGGCAAGGGAAAGTTCATTTATTTTTGTTGTAAAACTCGGGTTAACATATAATGCCTGACGCCCGGATTTAGGATGAGTCCTTACTATAGGGTGTTCTGCGGTAGGATATATTTTCCCTGCATCATCTATACCCCTTTCAGCATAACGACCTCGGTATAAGTGCTCTGATTCGTGGGTAGCTGTCATATTTGATAAAAAACTTTGCATCTTAGGAGATAGTGTCTCGAACGCTGAGTACATACTAGCAAATATGGTGTCACCACCTATCGGAGGCATTACATGTAACTGAAGACATGAGCCTAGTGGAGGTTGTATGTCACATGAGACATCACTATGCCATCCATTGCCGTCAGCAAATTTAGAATCTTTATGAGCATGTATAACAAATATTTCTGGATGCTTTTTGGGTCGCGGCGCTGCTGGGTGATAGTGCAGTTCACCAAAACGTTTTGCGAATGATATATGTGCTTCAGGAGAAAGCACGTCTTGATCACGAAAGAAAATAACTTGGTATTTAGTAAAAGCCTCATCTATAAGTAAAAATTCAGAGTCCGATATGTTTTCTATATTGGAACCGCAGATTTCTGCCCCAATAAGTGCTGTCAAAGGTTTTATGTGCATTTAAGTAATCTCCTGAGTTAAATATAGATTCTATTTTTATCTCTGGCTACCAATTCAGCATTCTAAATTATAGTCGGTATATTTTCTTTAGTTTTTTTTATCTTCTTTTGCTAATATAAAAAACATAATTCTTTTTTTAGGCTTGCAGAATTCCTCGGAAAGTAGTGTTAATTAATGGATTTTTCGTATAAAGCTCTTAATATTGATGATCTTCGTAAATTAGCTCGTAGACGCCTAACTAAAGCTCTATTTGAATTTTGTGACCGCGGTAGCGAAGATGAGATTGCAATGCGTGATAATAGAGCTTCCTTAGAACGTATCAAGCTCCTACCACGAATACTCAATGATGTTTCTAGACGCGAGCCATCTATTAAACTTTTTGGAAAGTCTCAGACTTTACCTCTGATAATAGGGCCTACAGGACCTGCCGGTTTTGTATGGTATCGTGGTGAGATAGCTCTGGCACGGGCAGCTGCTAAATTTCAAATTCCTTTTACCTTATCTAGTACGGGCAATACGGAAATGGAAAGAAT
>JAQWSA010000086.1 GCA_029243445.1 Alphaproteobacteria bacterium | reverse complement strand
ATAAGTGCCCCTTCCTCGTAAATATCTCGAGCAGAACCAAAATAAGTTGTAGGGATAGAATTACCTATATCAGCTTGATGAGCTTTTGCCTGTACTGTAAATCTATGATTACCGTTAGAATCAATTACTGGTATTAGGATTGTATGATCTGCCGGATGGGAGCAACCATGATAGGGGGAATTATGTAAAAACGCATCACCACGTTTAAATTTTGGATGGGCATCTTTCATTGATTTAGCCATCAAGTCCGGTCCTGACAAAACATGGATTGGTAAACTTTCAGCGGCTGCTAGTAGTTCATCTCCAGCTGTAACAATACAACAGGAAAAATCTCTCGCCATAGCCAACACACCAGAACGGCCTGTTCGCATCAACGTATTGGCCATCTTTCGAACAATTCCGTTCAATCGATTACTAAGAATAGAAAGTTGCACACCGGTATTAGTTGGCTCAACAATCATAATTATTGACCAGATATTCTAGATTTATTGCGTAGCTCCGATGTGAGACTTAACTCAATTTGATCATATTCATCTAGAACAACACCATAAATAGAATTAGCACGTTCCTTACTTATATAGCCTTCTTCTATATCACGAAGTACCATTTCTGGCTCTCGCTCCATGGGATTTCCATAACCTCCACCGCCAGTAGTCATTGAAACTATACGTTCCCCTGATTCCAATTTAACTACTCCAACATTTGGCAGTTTATTAAGATTTCCATTACGAGTTATTTTATGTTGTTGCGACGGAGCACCCGGTAAACCGCCTCTAACACCTTTTGCTGCATTTATAGCTCCGTCACTAACATAAGCTACTTCCATATTTCCCCTAATAGGTCCATATTCACTGTACGCAGATCTTGCACCACAGTATTTCCCTGCGCCCTCAGAATCAGTGGCAAACTGACGTGTATGTATATAAATTGGATGTCTCAGCTCATCTAGCTCGATGCTATCGTAATAACAAAGCCCTCCATTACCTACGTGACAAATAGTTTGCCAACAATCAGCATTCGGAGCTCCTGCTCCCCCAGTAAAGGCGAGCATGATTTGGTTCACATAAGGTTGATCATTAGCAGGATCAATTCCCGATATAACTCCAAGACCTGGTGTCATAATACCACCACACTCTGCCAAACCTAATCCTTCTGAAATATCAGCCATTGCTGCTTGCGTTGGATTTGAAACCCTATCAGCTACATTTGTAGTTGCTGCTGAACAGGAAGTTGGATGTTTTGGAACTCCACAAACCAATCCCTCTCCAAGTAATATTTTTAATCTCCTAAAAGAACCAGCATTTTTTGGAACTGTATGATCTATTGAATTAAAAACCCCAACCATAGCTGCTGTTCGAGCACAAGCTTCTGATAAATTAAGTCCACAAGGTTGCTCTTTTGGATTATTTAATAAATCCACAGTAATGATTGCATCATCGGGGTTAATTGTTACAGTTGAAGTAATTGTAATCCCATCCTTCGGTGTACCAGGAATCGCATCATGTGTGGATTGTCTAGTGGCAACTCCAGAAGGTAATTTTTTTATGGCTGATACCATTCGCTGTTCAGAATAACTGAACCAATCATTATTAAATTGTTCTAAAACTTCCCAACCAATTTCTTTTCCCAATTCAAGTATTTCACGTTCCCCAATTCGTGCCGCCCCAATCATTGCTAGAAAGTCACCCCACCACTGTTCAGGAACTCGAATACGCATACGACACATACGAACTATGTCCATATTCGTCTGATAGTTTTCTTGAACCTTAGTTGCCGGAAATATCAATGCACCTTCTTCATAAACATCGCGCGCAGTGCCATGGTATGTAGTAGGTATTGAATTTCCTATATCTGCCTGATGAGCCTTTGCGGCAACGGTATACCGATGGATACCTTCTTCATCTATTACTGGCACTAAGATAGTATGGTCAGCCGGATGAGAGCATCCATGATACGGTGAATTATGAAGAAAAGCATCACCTTTTTTTAGTGATGGATGAAATTCCTTCATATACTTAGCCATTATATCAGGACCAGAAAGTACATGGATAGGTAAACTTTCGGCAACTGCCACTAATTCATTGCTACCAGTCAGGATGCAACAAGAGAAATCTCGCGCTATATTAAGAACCCCTGAGCGACCTGTGCGCATCAGAGTATTTCCCATCTTACGTGAAATTCCTTCAAGTCGATTCGATATAAGTGCTAGTTTTACTCCATCAATCGTATTATCAATTTCTAAAGACACTAAACAGCTCCCGGATTAATTGATAGACTGCCTGATTCTCGTCTAGTTACTATGGCACCTGGATCAATTACTACTGTAGTAAATGCAGACTCAATTATAGCAGGTCCTTTAATTTCTTCATCAATATTCATGGTCTCAAATCGACGAACATTAACGTCTACAAACCCTAATTGAGAAAAATAGGCCTTACGATTAGTTAGGTTTAATGTTTCAGAGTTTGCTGCTACTAAAACACCACTCTCAGATGTTTTAAGACGACATTTAACATTAGCCGTCCAACCAACTACTTCTATACCTGAATCTGGATCATTAATCGCAAATATATCTTGATGAGCACAATGAAAAGATTCAACAAGTGATTCAATATCATTTTTATTTTCAAACCTACGACTTTTGATCGGGACCTCTATTTCCCAAACCTGTTCCGGATACCTGGCTTCTGCAAAAAACTCTATACTGGTCTCAACCGCTCCTTGACCCGGCCCAGTAATAAAATTATTACAACTCTTTTCCATGTCACTAAGCAATTGATTAACGCTATCAGTATCAAAGTGATCTGAAGTCATAAAATGTGTTCGTCTATATTGAGATGAAAGATCTGACATCATTGCACCGGCTGCGCTTAAGGCAGCCCCTACCTCAGGTATAATAGCACGGGAACAACCAAGACGTCTGGCAATCGCTACAGAATTGAGTCCTGCAGCTCCACCCCCTCCTATTAAAACTGCTTTTCTAGGATCAATGCCTTGGTTAACAGTTATATCTACTATTGCCTGGACCATATTTTCGGTTGCTATACTAATTATGGCTAAAGCAGACTCTTCAAGTGTTAAACCCATAACACCTGATATCTTTTTATCTATAGCAGTTCTCGCTCGATTAATATCTAACTTCATAGCACCACCGAGAAAGAAAGTAGGGTCAAGATATCCTAAGACTAAAGCTGCATCGGTAAGCGTAGGGTTTTCACCTCCTTGGCCATAGCAAGCTGGTCCAGGAACGGCACCGGCACTATGAGGACCGACATGCAACATTCCTCCATCGTCCACCCAAGCAACTGAACCGCCCCCTGCACCAATACTTTTTACATCAACAGACGGAAAACCGGTCATATGGCCTCGGTAGGGTTCCCCTATCCAAGTTTCCCGTGTCCAAGGAATACCACCTTTCCTAACGAGACTAACATCATAAGTAGTCCCTCCCGTATCGGCTATGACAGCCGTATCCGATGTTTCATCTATTCGAGCAAAATACCTACCAGAAACTGGTGCCATTGAAGGACCTGAATTAATTAGATGTATTGGAGAATTTGCTATATCTTCAGCATCCATTACACCACCTTGAGAAGTTACAATGAGTACGCGACCACTAAAGCCTGATTCATGCAATCGACCACTAAGGTTTTGCATATACTCGCTCATTAATGGCTTTAATGAGGCATCAATAGCTGCAGAGGAAGCTCGCCTGTATTCACGTAAACTGGGGTTAAGTATGTGAGAAAGTGTATAAGGAACTCCTGGTAAATGCTTAGTGATAAGTTCACCAACCCTTTCTTCATGTTCAGAATTAACAATAGACCAAAGCAAGCAAACGGCGATTGATTCTATCTTTTTATCTTTAAGATCTTCAATAATTTTTATTACTTGAGTGTCGTTAATAGGAGCCATTTCTGAGCCATCGGCTAGTATTCTCCCAGGAATTTCATATGTTAAAGCTCGGGGTATATATGGTTGAGGAAAAGGAACTGTAAAATTAAACGGCTCCATCCTGCCCCCTTCTCGAAAAACTAATATATCTTTATGACCTTCAGAGGTTAGAAAAGCGGTTTTTGCAGTATTCCCAGTAACGATGGCATTTATGGCATGCGTAGTGCCGTGAATAAATAAATCTCCTTTACCCAAAAGCTCTGATAAATTTGTATTAAGCCCTACAGCAGCATTTTCAAGGCTATCTAAGACCCCTCTAATTGGATCATCGGGGGTTGTAGCAGCCTTAAACATATGAAGACCGCCATCATCATCTTCAACTATTAAATCTGTGAACGTTCCCCCTGTATCTACAGCAAACCTCATTACTCCCCCCCCCAAAAAAAAACGTTAATATAGGTAAAATTTATCTACCTCAGTACTCATTTTTTGAAACCATTTACCAATCCATTATATGGTCAAAAAAAGTAATTAAACTAGAAATTATATTGATTATCAAATAAAGACCAATCAGATAAGAAATGACCTTATTTCATTTAAAAATATAGGGCTAGATTGGATTTGTGGACAATGACCACAATTAGGAATTGTAACAAGTGAAGCGCCGGTAATTCCTTTATGCAGGGAATAAGACATATCAGGAGGTGTGGTTTTATCTTCTAAACCCACCATAATCAAAGTAGGGTTATTTATACCACTTATCTCTCTAGACATATCCACATTTGATAATGCTCTTGCAGTCGCTGCAAAAGCCTGCGGGTCACACTTACTCAATGCAGTCTTTCGTATCGCAATAGTTTCAGGGTTTTCATTTATGAAAGATTCGGGAAACATTCTAGCCATAGCCGCATCAAGGATACTTTTCATTCCTTCTTCTTCAACTCGTCTAGCCAAAAGCCTCAAAGGACCTTTTCCTTCTTCTGGAAAACCATGGCCTGTATCAGCAAGGATTAATTTATCAAAATAGTTTCCGTATTTAATTGCCAAAGATACAGCCATAAAACCTCCGGCTCCATTACCAAGAACTGCGGTCTGATGTGTTAAATTAAGTTTCTGCATCAAATCAAATATAAAGTCAGCATAATCCACAACTTCAGGAAATGACTTATCTAAGGCCGATGTTCCTCCAAACCCTGGAAGATTAGGAAGTGTAACACGAAAATCTTTAGCTAGTTCTGGTAAAACCCCATCAAAAACACTTCTTTCAGCTAATAATGAGTGTAATAGTAACAGATCAGGCCCTTTGCCAGCTTGTATAATATCCACATCCGCTATATTAATTTTTTCAATATCCATAAAATTACCTTTTATTGAAATTTTAAATAATTTATTATCATTGTTTTATTAACTTGAATATTAAGCATAAGGAATTATAGATTTAATATTTGCACAAAATAGTAACTATAATTACAAATAGCTATAATAATTAATAACATACTTACATTCAGGTCAAAGTATGTAGTATACATATAAAGCCTAAGCTACTTTATGTACTTTAGGTAAACACGGTATCATCCACCCAATGATAAATTGAGTGTTGTACCGTTTGGGGGGGGTCATCCAAATATTATCAAATAATTATGTGGGATATTGGTCAAGAAATTTTCAAGGTAATGCTTTATTTAATTAACAAAAACAATTATTAATGAATTATTTTAGCCTTAAAATAAGCTAAATTTAAATTTTTTATAACTCTGAGAACGCATCTTGCGTTAAAGCGTGATTGAGGCCTAGATATAATGACAGCTGAGAACACATTAGAAAGAAATATTCCTGAGAGTGGACGCGCAGCTTCACGAGCTCGGGGCATAAAGCTATTTAAATGGACAGTATTAACGCCATTCTTACTTTTAATGGCCTTTATACTGGTACCAGCATTATTTGGACAAGGCTTCTTTTCTCTATTCCAGTTTTCTATATTCTCCATGGGAGATGAAACAGGCTGGATATCATATTGGAACGCGTCTGAATGGGTTGGTCTGGAGCTATTCATCGAAGTATTCAGAGATGAAAGATTTGGTGCCGCAATAATTCGCTCTCTTCTCTTTGCTACTGGTTCAACATTGGGCTGTTTTATCTTTGGATTTGGCCTGGCTCTACTTATGTACAGACCCTTTCGTGGACAAGGGCTATATTATATTTTCTTTATATTACCAATGCTTACCGTGCCTATCGTCATTGCATACACTGGAGAAATGATACTTTACCAAAATGGACCGCTAAATGATATTTTATCACGTATCTCAGGTATGAGGGTGGAGGCACAGTTCCTTTACAAAAAGGAAATAGCCCTCACCACCATTATGTTCCTAGAAATATGGAATTGGACCCCATTTAGTTTTATTATTATGATGGCTGGTCTAGCAGCATTGCCCAAAGAACCGCAGGAAGCTGCATCAATATTAGGGGCAAGTAAATGGCGTATTTTTTGGGAAATCCAATTACCCTTATTACGTCCAGTGATAATGCTAGCGCTAATATTACGTTTTCTGGAAGCGATGGCAGAATTCCCAAAAACTTGGGGGCTCTTGCAGGGCGGACCAGGTTCAGCTACGGAAACACTTCCAATTTATATCTTTATAACCACATGGCAGTACTTTGATATATCCTACGGAGCTGCACTTTCTTATGTGGTATTAGTTATGATGGTGGCTATCGTTCTCACTGGCATCTATTTTCTTCAACGTGAAAAGAAAAATCTTGATGCTATGTATTTTGCTAAACCACAAGAATCTAAGTAGGGAGATAATATAATGGCTATGACATTATCTCAGAAACGACAAACATTTTCAGTAGTTAGATACGCCATATTAACTGTTTGGCTATGTATAGTTGCATTCCCAATGTTCTGGATGGTTGGAACATCTTTTAAACCAGATCGGGAGTGGTTTTCCTGGCCACCGGTTTATATAACTGAAAATGCTACGCTTAGAAACTATGCAATCGTTTGGGCGAATATCAATGAGTATACTAAGGCAGATGGAGCTCATATTGATCCAAAAACTGGTGAGCTTTCTCAGTATACACAATCATTACAACGACCTTGGACTGCATTAAGAAATAGTTCAATAATAGCCGGACTAGCAACAACTCTTGCCGTTGTTTTTGGCTCGGTCTTGGCCTACGGTGTCTCAAGACACCAAATTTTATCAGAAGGCCGAATGTTTCAACTCTTAATGCTTAGAATGGTGCCTCCAATAGTACTTATTGCACCGATTTCATTATGGTACCGACAAATCGGGTTGCTCGATACTATGACAGGACTTGTAATTTTGTATTTTCTTACCTCTCTTCCCTATGCCGTATGGATGAGCAAAAGTTTTATTGATGAAGTCCCTCGAGAAATGGAACAAGCAGCGGAAATACTCGGAGCTAGTCGTTGGCGAACCATATGGGAAGTAGTTCTGCCACTCGTTAGATCAGGATTAGTTGCAACCTTTCTGTTTATTTTAATTCTAACCTGGAGTGAATATTTGCTAGCTCTACTGCTATCAAAAGCAGAAGTACTAACTTTACCAGTAGAATTATCTAAGTACCAAGGATCAACTGAAGGACGAGTTTATGGCCGTCAAGCTGCCCTGTCCGTAGGAATAACTATACCATTAGTCTTCGTTGGACTGATAATTCGTAAACATCTAGCTCGAGGCTTTAGCTTCGGGATGGTAAGGAGGTAAATAGCTGTGTCTCGCATCGAACTTAAAAGCTTACGCAAGGAATACGGGAGCACTGTTGCCGTTAAAGACTTAAATCTAACAATAGAAGACGGAGAATTTATTGTTCTTGTAGGCCCATCAGGATGTGGAAAAACAACTACATTAAGAATGATTGCTGGGTTTGAAGACCCAACAGGCGGACAAATAGAACTAGATGGTAAAATAGTTAACGATCTTGAACCTCGTGACCGTGACTTGGGTATGGTTTTTCAGAGTCATGCATTATTTCCGCATAAAAATGTTGCTGACAATATTGTCTTTGGGCTGAGGATGCAAAATGCCAGTAAAGAAACACAACTCCAAAAATTACATGAGGTCTCTGAACTAGTTCGTATTTCACACTTACTTACAAAAATGCCTGGTCAATGTTCAGGTGGCGAATCTCAGCGTATAGCCTTAGCCAGAACATTAGTAACTGAACCATCTAATTTTCTGTTAGATGAACCATTATCCAGTTTGGATGCAAAGCTAAGACGTGAGTTAAGAGCCGAATGCGACCGGTTGCACGCCGAACTGCAAAAGACATTTGTTTATGTTACGCACGACCAAGAAG
>JAQWSA010000085.1 GCA_029243445.1 Alphaproteobacteria bacterium | reverse complement strand
TTTTCATTGCTTACAAATAAATATTCTCAAACAGATTATTAGCTCTTATCTGTTCGTGATTTTCCATCCTGTATGATTTAATTAAACGAATACCTGTGAGTGATTGATCTAAGTTTGCAGTAAGTTCTCCCATTTCCATTTGTATATTAGTTGAGACTCTACGTAGTCTTTGTCCGATTCTAATAACCGGCCTCCCCGCTAATGGCAGTAAAATCACTATTATAGTTGCAAGTAACCAATCTAGGTAGAACATGACTCCTATAAGCACGATAGATACTAGAGTGTTTTTCGCTAACCCTACTAGAGATTTAGATAAAGTATCACGCATCATATTTACGTCATTTGTAAATCTGGATATCAGTTTTCCACTTGATGTTTCTTCAAAGCAGTTGATATCTGAATACATAAGATGAGAAAACATAGCTTTCTGAATACGATTAATAATTTTTAAGGCAACGGATTGACTAACTATGTTTTGGATGTAACCCACTAAGCCTCTGAATATCGAAACGCCTACAATAGCTAATGGCATCCAGAAAAAATTGGTATTCTTTTGTTGCAGTAGGTTTACAGATCTTTCTATTAATAATGGAAGAGCTCCAGTACTTGCTGCTACTACAAGCATCAATGCGATTGCTATAATTAACTGTTTAAGATGTGCACGCATCCAATCTCGCCAAAGTCTTATGACTAATGAACGACTTGATGTATTTAGAGTGGGCGTTTCTTTTTTCAAATTTATAAACAACTCGATCAGCGAGGCAGGTTTTATAATATATATAATATTTTTATATTATCATCATATATATCGCCGCTATTATAGCTATATATAAAGATTCAAGTTAGCCACTTCCAGCAACTGTTAATCCATCTATACGTAAGGTTGGCGAATTGGTGCCATAGCGGAATATTAAATTATTTGCTGGGACTAATCTTTGGTACATAGTGTTTAGATTACCAGCGATTGTCATTTCAGTTACTGGAAATGTAATTTCTCCATTTTCTATCCAGAATCCACTGGCTCCTCTACTATAATCTCCAGTTACCCCATTAACGCCCATGCCCATGAGTGATGTTATATAAAACCCGCTACTAATATCTTCAATTAATTTTTCTGGTGTTAGACTACCCGCTTCTAGGTACATATTAGTAGATGACGGATTGGGAGGAGCGGATAAACCTCTTGAGGCCCGACCATTACTATTCAACCCAAGTTGGCGGGAGGAGGCAAGGTCAAGTAACCATGATGTTAATATACCATTTTGTACTAGATAAATCTTGTTATTTTCGAGACCTTCCCCATCGAAAGGTTTTGAACGCAGCCCACGTGGTCTATGAGGATCATCTATAATATTAATATCTGATGAAAAAATATTTTCATTAAGCTGATCTTTAAGAAAACTGGTACCTCGTGCTACAGCCGAGCCGCTGATAGCACCGGCTAAATGGCCAAGAAGACTATTAGCTGTGCGTGGATCAAAAACTACTGGGACATTGGATGTAGGCATTTTTTTGGCACCCAAATGGCTTACGGCTCTTTTTCCAGCGCTCGCACCTATAATTTCTGGATTTTCTAAATCATGAAGGAATACAGATTGGCTGTAGTCATGATCGCTTTCCATTTCTGTACCCTTGCCAGCTATTACTGATACCCCTAACCCAAATTCGGTACGTGAATAGTTACCAGAAAAACCATTCGTTGCCCCCAGAGTTACTTCGTTACAACTCCAGCCTGCCTCAGCTCCTTCTGAATTTGTAACACCTTTTATATTCATAGCAGCCTCTTCACAAATTTGTGCCATGTTAACTAATGCCTCATTGCTAGGTTCTTCAAGGTCTTCCATTTCTAGTTTAGGAATATTGTTGGCTAATTGATCTGATTCAGCAATTCCGCACCAAGGATCCTCTGGTACTGAGCTGGCCATGGTTAGGGCGCGATCCACTAGTTCATAGAGTGCAGAGATGCTTAGATCAGTTGAAGACACTATGGCTTGCTTTTGATTGTTTATAACTCGCAGACTAAGATCATAACTCTCTTGACGTTCTAACTTCTCTATTTTTCCTAGTCTTTGAGAATGAGATAGTGATGTTGAACGAACTATTATGCAGTCTGCGCCGTCAGCTCCTCCTGTTTTAGCTTTTTTAATTAGATCTTCAATCAAATTTTGATCATCAAAGGAGGTGTATGGGTTCATTAATTTCTTTCCTATCTTATTTCATAGGTTGTGAAGATGAAGTATTATTAAACTATAAGTTTAGATGTAATTCACATTAATTTAGGTATATAGGTATAGCGTGTTTTTTTCACTAGTTTTTAAAAAATAATAAAAATTTAAGGTATATTTAGTTTTTTATTCTTTGATTTATTTATAGTAATTATCCATGCTTCTAAAATAATTAAAGTCAGTTATACCTTTCTTGTTTTAAAAGCTTTTTTAGTAGCAAAATGGTAGTTATGAATTATAAGTCCTTACAGAATGATAAACAATTAAAACGCGCTATTAGTTATCCTTACGATATAACACCAAATTCATTTACTTTCATTAAAGGTGAATCGAATCCATTTGATGTTTACCTAACAAAGGGACGATATCCAGTTATTGGTTATGGATCTAATCAATCACCTCAGAGGTTGCGCCAAAAATATGGTGTAGATCATTCTGCTATTCCTGTTCAGCGCGGATGGTTGGAGGACCATGACGTAGTTTATTCAGCCCATATTGCATCTTATGGTTCTATTCCTGCTGCACTAAGATACGTAAAAGGTTCTTCTGTTTCGGTGGCTGTTAACTGGTTAAACGATGAACAGTTAGAGATTATGCATGGGACTGAGTGGGATAATTACAACTATGCCCAATTAACGGATATATCATTGAAATTGCAAGAAGGAACGATTCTTACTCAGGCTTATGCTTATCTATGTTCTACGGGATATATTACATGTAATGGAAGTCCAATAGCATTGACGGAGGTAGATTCAAAGAATCGAATATTTGCTTCTTTGAAGCAAATAGAAATATTAACCCTAGTCCGAGACAGATTAAAACCAGAGATGAATTTCGAAGATTTTTTACGGGAACAAATTGTTAATAAAAAAGTAAGGCAGGAAAGAACGCAAGAACTTATAAAAAACGCTATAGAGTCGCTGAATGCCTCTCATATAGTTATTAGTTATACTTAGAATATTGATACTTACATTATCTGGCCCAAGATAATTGCTACGAGAATAATTAAGCCAAAATCACGATTTGACTTAAAATAAAATAAGCAACATTTAGGGTCGTCAAAATTTATGGTAAATGTCTGCCAAATTGCATGTAAGGCTGCCAACATCAAACCAATATAATAAGGCCAACTTAGGTTAGAGAAAAAGCCGCAGAGTAACAATAATAATAAGGATATAATGAAAAATATACCTATATAAAACCTAGATTTACTGCCAAAAAGTCTAGCTGTAGATTTTATTCCTATTATTAAATCATCACTTTTATCTTGGTGGGCATATATGGTGTCGTAGCTCATAGTCCAAAAGAAACCCGCGCCATATAATAATAAAGTTGAGATTGTAATTTCGTTATTTATGACCGTCCATCCCAGTATAGCTCCCCAGTTAAATGTCAAACCAAGCCATGCTTGAGGCCACCAGGTTATTCTTTTCATTAGAGGGTAGGGTATTATTAGTATTAAGCTTAAAAAACCAATGATAACAGAGAGTCGGTTAAATTGTGCAAGAATGAGTAAACTTAAAGTAAACAACACTAAAAGAAATATAAATGCATGTGGAATAGTTATAGCGCCAGATGCCAGCGGCCGATTGGCAGTACGTGCTACGGAAGAATCAAATTTACGATCGAATAAATCATTAATAATACAACCCGCTGCCCGCATTAGAATGGCTCCGGCACCAAATAACATAAACAAAAAAGGGTCTGGCATACCTCCGGCCTTAGGTGCTATTGATAACGCCCACCATCCAGGTAAAAGTAATAACCATGTGCCTATGGGTCGATCTATGCGTGCTAGTCTAAGGTAAGGCCTAGCCGCAGTAGGTGCTATCCTATCAACCCAGTTGTTTTTTGGTATATCACTATTTTTATGATCAAAATATTTTGGCACGATTACTAATAACAGAAAAAATAATAAATCTAAAAGGATCTGTTATAAAGAAAAGTTATGATGATTAATATACCTAAACTACGTTTATATATTGATGACAATATTGATACTGATCAAATCATAAATTTGAATGAAAAACAGTCTCACTATCTTGTTAATGTTATGCGCTCGAAAATTGGTGATTTTGTTTCACTTTTTAATGGTAGAGATGGTGAATGGATTGCTGAAATAAAATCTGTTGAAAGAAAGGTAGTCAGTCTAAATTTAATAAAATGCTTAAGAAGACAGGAAGAGCAGACAAATCTATGGTTGGCTTTTGCTCCAATTAAAAGAGGACGAATTGATTTAATAGCAGAGAAGGCGACAGAATTAGGAGCATCACGTTTGATTCCTGTAATTACTGCACGTACACAGACTAGTAGAGTAAATACCGCGCGCTTGCGAGCTAACGCTAATGAGGCAGCAGAACAATGCAATCGTATGACTGTTCCAGAAATAACTGAACCTATTTCTCTGAAAAAATTTCTTTCTTCATGGTCATTCGAACGTACATTATTAGTAGCTGATGAAACAGGAAGTGGAGTGCCTATTTTAGATGTTGTTAGAAGGTCTGATGGTAAAAAAAACACTACGTTTGTATTATTGGTAGGTCCTGAAGGAGGTTTTTCTACTGAAGAACTTGACGAACTCGGTAAACTCCCCTTTGTTACCAAAATTGATTTAGGGCCACGTGTACTGCGCACTGAAACTGCAGTATTAGCGGCTATTTCTATAATACAAGCCGTTGCTGGAGATTGGCAAAAGGATAAAACCGAATTGTTTAAAGATTAATAGAGGGACAAATTAAATGGCAGCCCCATCTACCAGTGCCGATCAAAAAATTGAATCCAAGGATGCATTAATTGATTGGTTTGAATCTGGTAATAAACCTAAAGAAAAATGGAAAATAGGTACAGAACACGAGAAATTTGCTTATAGAACGAGTGATCATAGTCCATTGGCGTACGATAGTAGTCCGGGAATTAGGGATTTATTAATTGGTATGCAAAGGTTCGGATGGAGGCCGGTATTTGAAGACAATAATGTTATTGCCCTTGCTGGTGATAATGGAGCTAATATTTCATTAGAGCCTGGCGGGCAGTTTGAATTATCGGGTGCTCCTCTGCAAGACTTGCATCAGACATGTAATGAGGTTCATGAACATTTGCGCCAAATAAGAGAGGTAAATAAAGATTTAGAAGTTGGAATGATTGGAATCGGGTTTCACCCTAAATTAAAAAGGTCAGATGCGCCATGGATGCCTAAGGGACGTTATGAAATTATGAAAAATTATATGCCTAAGAAAGGAACTCTTGGCCTAGATATGATGCTGAGAACATGTACCGTTCAAGTTAATTTAGATTTTTCAAGTGAGGCAGATATGTCTCGTAAAATGCGAGTTGGAATGGCTTTACAACCTATAGTAACTGCTTTGTTTGCAAACTCACCTTTTTATGAGGGTAAGGAAACAAAATATGTAAGTCTGCGCAGTCATGTCTGGACCGATGTTGACTCTGATCGTTCAGGCATTTTGCCGTTCGTTTTTAATGAAGGTTTTGGATTTGAACAATATGTTGATTATGCCTTAGACGTTCCTATGTATTTTGTTGTTCGTAATGGTAAATATATTGATGCTAGTGGTCAATCATTTCGAGATTTTCTTTTAGGAAAACTTCCAGCTCTACCCGGAGAAAAACCAACTATGGGAGATTGGATAGACCATACAACTACTTTGTTTCCAGAAGTAAGACTTAAACAATTTATTGAGATGCGTGGTGCGGATGCTGGGCCTTGGAGACGTATTTGTGCCTTACCAGCTTTCTGGGTTGGATTATTATATGATAGCGCTTCTCTAGACGAGTCTTTAGATCTAATTAAAGGTTGGTCGGCTGAAGAAGTTATAGAACTTCGAAACAAAGTACCTAGGGAGGGATTAGAAGCTAAATTTCAAAACCGAAAGGTAATAGAGATTGCCCGCGATTTATTAAAAATAAGTCGTAACGGGCTAAATAAACGGGCACGTCTGGATTCTTGGAGTCAAGATGAAACACAATATCTATCTACTTTAGAACAAATAGTTGATTCTGGTATTACTCCTGCTGAGAATAAGCTAGCGGCCTTTCGTGAACGGTGGGGTTTAAATGTAAATTCAGCATTTGAGGAATATGCTTATTAATAAATTAACTAAATGATTTAGTTAATTCGTTCATATTTATTAAGCCACTTTTCTTTTTAAATATCTAAAGCTTTATAAATAGTAGGCTAGATATATCGTGAAACTTAAGCCTAAGGCTTTTAAAAGGTGCACATTGTAGAATAAAAATAATCTATTAACTTAAAAATATATTACTAAATTAGCTTGTATATCCGGGTGTCTGAGAAGAGTGATGATGTAATATGGGTCTTGAGCGTTCAAGATCTAAGATAAATGTATATCGACATGGAAAAGTTAGTAAATTGTCATCCATCTTATGAGAAAATGTATAATTACCAAAGATAATATGGCAATTTGATGCATCAAATTTATCAATGCTATCTTCTTCTAACTTCACATTAATTGATTGTTTTAAAAATAATTTATCGAAATAACCCTTAATTTCCTTATAATTTTTAGCAAAAGTGGGCGAAAACGTCGGTATTAAAGACGCGTTCTCATCGTAAAGGTCCATTATACCTAGGGCATTATTATCATTAAAGTAATTGACCCATAAATTTAAAATTTCTTGTGAACCACCGATTAGAGGTTTCATGTCTAGCTCCCACTTTATGATATTTTTAATTAATATATAAATACAAAATAAATAGTGATCACCTGAAGCATAAAGTCGCATGCTAAAGAAATATTATTGATAGGATTTACTTGAAAATAGTTTTTTTATTACCACGATAAAATTACTCATAAACTAGAAATCCTAGTGCTTTTAATAGGATAGTAATTAGTTATTTATTAATTATTATTTTTTGACGGAATCAATAAGAGTGCAAAAATCACACCTGATAGAGAGACTATTCCGAAGAGTATAAAAGTTTCTCGAAAAGCGAACATATTTGCTTGAGCAGAGATAATTTTCCCTAGATATAATATTGATGTATGTTGTTGAATTGCCTCAGGTAATTCGCTTTGTGCTAGAAGTTTCTGGGTTTTATAAAGAAATTCAGTCGTCACAGAATTAGTTGCCAACTGTGATGCTGCTAGAGCATCACTGAAAAAAGCAATTCGTTGTTCCAGAAATATAGCTAATAAATTAATTCCGAAAGCACCTCCTAGCTGTCGGGTGAAGTTAATTGTGCCGTTTGCAGATGGAATTTCCCTCGGGGGTATACCACTTAATCCTGCTGCCATTAGCGGTGGAAAAGTTGCTGAATGTGTGGCGCGACCAATCATAATTATGATTGCAAATGTCCAAAAGGCTGTATTTGCATCCACGTTTCCTAGTGCGTAGTTAGACCATGCAAACCCTGCAGAACCTAATATAATGGGGATATATGCAGGTACTCTATCTCCAATACGACCCATTAGAGGCATAGCTATACCAAGTATTAATCCTGCTGGCACTAAAACTAAACCAGCACGAGTGGGAGTATAACTCTGCACCAATTGCACGTATATTGGCGCTAAATAGAGAGATCCAAAAAGCCCTACCCCAAATAAAAAAGATAATATATTGGCGGCAAAAAATTGACGTGATTTAAACCGCCGAACATCTAAAAGCCGTTCTTCGCAATACCACTCCCAAACCACGAAGCTAACGGCGGTAAACAATCCTAATGCTAAGAGTATAACTACTGTATCAGAAGACCATCCTAATCTCTGTCCATTTGATAGACCGCTTAAAGAAGAAATTAGAGTGATTGAAAGTAGAGTAAAACCTATAAGATCGAAACGAGGCAAAGGTCCTGAGCCATCGCGTCTTGGCAGTATAAAACTTCCTAAAATAGCCGTAATAACTGCTATAGGCAAAGCTACGTAAAAAACAAAGCGCCAGTTGAATGCATCTATTGCCATGCCACCAACCCAAGGACCAATTCCTGGGCCTAGCACAAAACTAATACCAAACAGACCATTAGCTGTTCCTCTTCTATTTGGACCGAACACTCTATACATAGCTAATTGTGTAAGAGGTAAGATTATACCGGCAGCAAATCCTTGTATTGCTCGAGCGAATATAATTACGTTGAATTCTTGTGCCGTACCCCCAACAATCGAACCAAAAAAGAAAAAAACCATCATTCCAACAAAAACTTGTTTTTGGCCAAAGGCGCTAATTGCCCAGCTACTAACCAGTAGGCCTACAGTCATTGCAGCAAAAAATGCTGTTGCCATCCATTGGGCAAGATCTTGTCCAACTCCAAATGCACCCATAATATCAGGTACAGCAACATTTATGATTGTTCCAGATAGTGCGAGCGCCATACTGGACATTAACGACATAACAACTATTAAGAGGCCATGCGTTGGACTAAGACTTTCTTCTTTAGCGCCCTGGAATGTCAATTTCTATTACCACCAGCATGCCAGGTCTTAACATATAATCTTCTTGTTTTACACTAATGCGAATTGGTAAGCGTTGTGTAACTTTCGTAAAATTTCCGCTAGGGTTTGGGTTTGGTAGTAGAGCAAATTCTCCTGTAGCGGCCTGTCCTATTCGTTCTACTTTTCCCGTAAAACTTCTATCAGGGTAAGCGTCAATTTTTAAATTAGCTGTCATTCCGATTTTTATATGGCGTAGCTCAGTTTCCTTTATGTTTGCTTCTACCCAAATATTATTAGGATTGTGTATCAGAATAAGCCTCTGTCCTGGGTGAACATATTCACCTTTATCAATGAAAGTACGGGATACAACACCGTTCAATGGACTGCGTATAGTTTTATCTTTGATATTTAGGATTTGTCGTTCACGTAGAGATATAATCTGTTGTTTTTCGTACTTTAAATTATTTAGCAGGTTTTTATTGATTAAAATTTCTTGTCTATCAGCTTTAGCTTCGCTCGCATCAGCTTTGGCAGCTAACAGATTAGCCATTGCTATTTGATGTCGTTCATCAGAGCGACTAAGTTCTGCTCTTATTTGGTCAAGGCGTTGTTGCGATACAATATTTGTTCCTGAAAGAGCTTCGAATCTTTTATAATTATTGTTTGCTAAAACATTTTGCTCTTTGCTTGCTTTAACGACAGCATAGGCTGCTCTAACGCGCGACCTTGCCGCTTCCATTCTACTCTGTGTCTGTGCATCAACCATTTTAGTTTTGGTTAATATTAATGATCTCTGAGAGTCTATGGCGCTTAGTTGTGCATTAAGTTCATCAAGTTTAAGTGTGTCATCACGCGAATCAATGGTTAAAAGTAAATCACCAGATTTAATTTTTTGACCTTCGTTTACTGGTAATTTTGTTACCCAGCCATCACTCCGACTGCTGACTGAAATTTGATCTGTTGCAATACGTGCATCGGTTTCAGTTATTTTACTCCACTGATTGAAAGCCCAGTCACCTGTCATGTACAAGAGTACTAAAACTAGAGATAAAATAGAAATATTGCGAAGAAACTGTCGAAAATTTCTTTTTTTGATACTATTGTCGCTAGTTAGTGTGTCGTCGCTAACTGGCGTATTTGGGCGGCTATCATCAGGCATTATTTAATTGAGTGTCCATTGATCGGCTAGATAAAGTCCAGCAGCAAATTTTGTTATTTACTCACTATATATGGTTTAATAAATATTTTTACTATCTATTCATGCGTAATACGCATAGCTGGATTGTGTTTTAGACAGTAATCATGCTTAAGGAACCTTTATCCAAAAAGGCGAGACTGAGGAAACGGCACGTAAAATATATGCGTAAAAACGACATATGCTACTCCACATGCTATCAAAGAAATTAACAAAGACTTGAAAAATGAACGAGCCGATTTATCAGGATTAAAATAAGCGATGCTGACCCACAGCAATAAAGGACTTGCAATCCAAAAACCAACAGCAAATAAAACAAAAAGATAACAAAGAACAAAGAAACAAAAAAATCCAACATTGATTGCTGAAGGTAATTGTTCTCGGGTCAATGTTAAATCTACGATTAATTTACCGTTCAAAACCTTAAATACAGATTTAAGCAGGAAAGCTATAGATATAAAAAAAAGAGTATATGATGCCATTAAAGGGAATATCCAGTCTTTCATGTTATCTCCGGTTCCCGAATAGCTTATTGTGGCAATAGCAAATAATAGTAATCCAGTTACAAAGTCGCTATCTCGAAACATATTTAAAAATTTTGTCATAGCATTCTCTTTATTAGGAATTAAAATTACTTGTTCATACAATTTTTTATGTTTTAAGTTCTTTCTTTCGTGAACGCATACGTGAAATAGCTACTGCACTTACTGAGAATATAGATAGGCTTATAAGTATAATATTTATCGTTCCGCTAAAGAAAATTGTCCCAACGCCTCTCGCATCTGAAATGTATAATGCTTGAACTAAAGATGGCTCAATAATAGGTCCTAGAATAAACCCTAAGCCGATGGGTCCAGGATGAAATCCCAGTCTTCGAGCTAAAAATACAAATATTCCTATTGTAAGCATTAAGTAAACGTCGAATATGTTATTACGAATTGCATAAGAGCCAATAATGGCAAGAAACATAATAAGTGGAGCAAGCAGACGAAGCGGAATTTTTATAATTTTTACCAGAAGCGGTGTTGCAAGCATGCCAATTAAAAACACAACAATGCCAGCTATAAATAGAGACCAGCCAAAAGAATAAACTAAGGTGCCATCAGTTGCGAATAGCTCCGGGCCAGGGTTTAGGCCTCTTAGCATCAATGCCCCGGCGATAACCGCTGCTGGGGACGAGCCAGGTACAACAAGGGTGACAAGTGGTATCATAGCAGCAGGCGCAGCTGCATTATTAGCTATTTCTGAGGCAGTTACGCCTCTTATATCGCCTTTGCCGTATTGACTCTTGTCCTTACTCCATCGAATCGCCTCATTGTAAGAAACAATAGCCGCTATAGGACTTCCCGCACCAGGTAAAATTCCAATAAAACTGCCTATTGAAGCCGATCTTAGAAAATGAATAGGAGTTGATAGCACTTTTACGATTGTTTTAAGTACAACGCCTTTTTCTGGTTTATATTCTGCTACATATTCTTGTTTGCGAAGATCGAGAATCATGGATAGAACCTGAGGGAAGGCAAAAACACCTATTAGGGCCGCAACCAGAGAAACTCCCCCTCTTAATTCAGGGATGTTAAGTGTAAATCTATTTAATTCTGCTGCATGACTAATACCAACACAGCTGATTAATAATCCAATTGCACCACCGGCTAATCCTTTAAGAATAGAATTGCCAGCAAGACTTCCAATAATTGTAAGTGCAAAAACACCAAGCCAGAAAAATTCAGGTGGTCCAAATTTTAGAGCAATGGATATCATTGGCCAAGCAAGAAGCAGATAGCAAGCCGCACCAAACATAGTGCCAAGAGCCGAGCTAAAACAAGAAGCAACAATTGCTTCCTGACCTCTACCTTGTTTAACCATGGGGTGTCCGTCAAAAGCTGTAGCCATTGCGGCAGGTGTTCCTGGCGTATTTACAAGACATGCTGGGATAGCATCGGAAAACATAGCACAAACATATAGACCGCCAAGCATCGCGATACCCTCGCCCGTAGGAAGCGCAAATGTAAAAGGAACCAGTAGTGCTGTCCCCATAGTTGCTGTAAGGCCTGGTAATGTGCCAACAACCAATACAAGGAGAACTCCAATGGTCATATACATTAAATAAGACGGGCTTATAGCTAGAAAAAATGCTTCAATCATCAGCCTTGTTCCCCAGAAATAGTATCTTCTTTATTACTTTACTACTTATAAAGCCTTCATCTGGAAATGAAGATCAATTATGTTTAACTGTAAAGGTGCAGTTAAACATCCCTGTATTATATAAAATAGATACCCCAGTATTAGCGTAAATACTGGGGTATCTTCTATTTAAAATTGTTGATTAAAGTTACTTAAAAGCTTCTATCTGGGCATCCATAAATGCGTTTGCTTCATCTACAGTTTGTATTATTGGTGAATAGCCGCCCTTTACCAATGCATTGCTTACTGACGGATCAGAAGCGGCAGCCCTTAATGCAGCATTTAATTTTTTAATGATATTTGCTGGAGTGCCGGGAGGTGCCATAAGTCCCCATGTAGTTACATAACTCCATTTAGGTTCAGTAGGGACACCAGGTAGTGTGGCAACCTCATTATTTCCTGCAAGTACAAGAGCTCTCACAATAGACTTATGCTTTGTAGCGTGATTGGAAGCAGTCATGCCAGCATCAACGTGAGAACCAGCCAGCATCGGCATCATTTTTCCAACACCGCCAGAAACAGGTACGTAAGTTGTCTTAATACCAAGAATTTTTGCCAATCCTCCCCATCTGTGCGCGCCTGTACTGCCAACTCCAGCAACAGTTATCATACCTGGATTCGCTTTAGCAGCAGCTACGAACTGGTCTAAAGTTTTGAATGGGCTATCATTTGGAACCATTAATGCACCGACAGCAGCTTCAGTCATGCCTATGTATGCGAAGTCGTTAGGCTTATAGCCAATACCTTCACCTTTTGAAGTGATGATAACGTTCGGCACAACTACGTTAGAAATAGTATATCCATCAGGCTTTGAGCGATGTAATTCACTGAAGCCAACAGCTCCACCACCACCAGTTTTATAGACCATACGCACATTTACACCAAGAGCCTTTTCTAATCCGGGCTGTAATCTTCTAGCCATCTGGTCAGAACCACCACCTGGTGAATAAGGAACAATAAATGTAATATCTTTGTCTGGGTAATCTGCTAATGCGATATTAGCAGTCAAGGCCATCGCACCTGCAAATAAGGCGGTCATTACACCCTGGATAATAGATTTGATTTTCATATCTCTCTCCCTTTTATTTTTTTAAACTTATATTTATCGAAAATCGTAAAACTATAAAAACCTTCTTGTAAAGCTATTTAGTATTTTTTTTACTTTTTCGTTAATTTTTTTAATTCCTTTCAGTTTTATTAAATTTCAAAAAAATATCGATATTTTAGAAATGTTTAGTGAATCCTTCATGCATGATTATTAAGCTTTTCAACCAAGATATCTAAATTATCTACTGCAGTATAATCTTCACTTAACCCGCCGCTCCCAGCAGGGCTTTTACAGGTAAAAAACCTACATTTTTCATTTAGCAAACGAATGCCGTGTACCACATCTCTAGGAATATAA
>JAQWSA010000084.1 GCA_029243445.1 Alphaproteobacteria bacterium | reverse complement strand
CCCCAATAGGACATCAAAATAATGTTCTCGTGATGGGACCCGGCGGGTACAAATTTGGTGACTATTGGCGTATGGGACTGCCTCTTGAAATTCTTATAGTAATTGTTTCCGTGCCGTTAATACTTTTAGTTTGGCCCCTATAAACCAAAAACGTCTAAATTACTTCTTCAAGCTCACGTTGTTGCGAGGGCTTAAACCCAACGATTAGGCCAGCTTCTATTTCTATAACAGGGCGCTTTATAAGCGTTGGGTTTTCAACCATTAACGCAAGAGCTGTGTCTTCATTAACATTTTCACGAATTACATCAGGCAAGTTTCGCCATGTTGTACTTCCACGATTCATAAGCACCTCCCAACCAACTTCCATAGCCCAGAGAGTTATGCGTTCCAAGTCGACACCATCCGCCCTTACATCTAAGTAACGATGAGGAACTTCTCTACGTTCCAACCACTTTAATGATTTTTTGGTGGTATCGCAGGTCTTAAGACCATACACAGTTATCATAAAAATAATTCCATCAAATTATTTATTTTTGTATGTTTAACATGCAAACCATAGAATTACCTAAAGATTCTATTTGTAAAATAAAAAAACAAGTCTGGAGCAGTAGTAATACTTTCACTATTATTTAAATAATTTCTGAGTATATTCTGTTTAATTTTAAAAGGGGATAACAAATGGGTCAATTCGGCATAGGCCAAGCTGTAACACGAATAGAAGATCAACGCCTATTAACAGGTGGTGGTAGTTATAATGACGACATATCATTAGAAGGCCAAACTTATGCCTATATCCTGCGTTCACCATATTCTCATGCTAAAATAAATTCTATAAATATTGATAATGCAAAATTAGCGCCAGGTGTCTTACTAGTGTTAACTGGTGATGACGTAGATAAAGAAGGTATTAAACCTATGCCTAGTATGGCGCCCGTTACGAATATAGACGGTAGTGACAGAGCAAACACATATAGACCCATCTTAGCCCAAAAACGTGTAAGGCATGTAGGCGAACCTGTAGCAGTGATAGTAGCTGAAACTTTGAACCAAGCGCGTGATGCTGCTGAATATATAGAAGTCTTATATGAAGAGTTGCCATCAACTACTCATACATATAATTCGTCTCTAGAAGGAGCAGCGCTGGTTCATGATGATATTCCTAATAATATCTGTTTCAATTGGGGAAAAGGAGATCGTGAAGAAACAGAAAAAGCCTTTGCAAAAGCAAAAAGGGTAACGAAACTTAGTTTAATTAATAATCGCATCGTAGTTAATTCAATAGAACCAAGAGGTGCTATAGGTGACTACAACTCGAAAACAGAACGATCAACTCTCTACACTTCATCCCAGGGAACTCATATTTTAAGAGATACTATTGGCGATCATATACTGCAAATAGGAAAAGAAAACCTGCAGGTGATTACCGGAGATGTAGGTGGTGGATTTGGAATGAAAATATTTCCTCATCCAGAACAGCCGATTGTTGTCTGGGCTGCTAAAAAATTGCAGTGTCCTGTAAAATGGTCTTCGGATAGGGGTGAAGGCTTTATGTCCGACATCCAAGCACGTGATCATGAAACCGTAGCTGAAATGGCAATGGATGAAGATGGTAAGTTTTTAGCCCTAAGAGTGACTACGCATGCTAATCTTGGTGCATATCTTTCTCATTTTGGTGCTTTTATACCTACAGAAGCTGGAACTGGAATGCTTAACGGTCTTTATTCAATTCCAAGTATTTGGGCTAATGTCAAAGGTATTCATACAAATACAGTTCCAACCGATGCATATCGTGGAGCAGGACGTCCAGAAGCTATTTACTGTATAGAGAGACTTGTTGACAAATGTGGACGTGAAATGGGCTTATCCCAGGACGAAATACGACGAAGAAATTTTATAAGTACTAATCAATTACCCTATAAAACTGCTCTAGGTGATGTATTCGATAGTGGTGAGTTCGCAAACATTATGGATGCAGGTATGAGACGTGCTGATTGGTCGGGTGCTACTAATCGACAAGCTGATAGTTTGAAAAGAGGAAAACTACATGGCATTGGCATGGCAACTTACGTTGAAAAATGTGGCGGAGGAAACGCAGAAGTAGCAGATATAAAGTTTGATACTACTAACGATCATATTACTATCTATATAGGTACGGTCACCAATGGCCAAGGACATGACACAGCATACAAACAAATTATGTCAGACCGGCTTGGTATAGATACGGACAATATAACTCTTGTTCAAGGTGATAGTGATAGAGTACCTCCCGGAATGACGGGTGGGTCAAGGTCTGTCACTGTAGGTGGAGTAGCAGTCTCCAAAGCCTCAGAGGCAATTATAGAAAAAGGCCGCAAAATTACTGCTCATATCTTCGAAACTGCAGAAGCTGATATTGACTACGACGATTGTATCTTTCGTGTCGCAGGTACAGATCGAACAATGTCATTATTCGATGTTGCTCGTGCCTCCAATAAACCAGAAAACCTTCCTGAAGATATAGAGCCAGGCCTGGATGAAGCCTATAGTCATACGCCCGATGCTCCCACCTATCCGAATGGATGTCATATTTGTGAGGTAGAAATTGACCCAGAAACTGGTGTTCTAGAAATAATAAAATACACAGTAATGGATGATTTCGGAGATGTAATAAATCCACTATTAATTGAAGGCCAGGTTCACGGTGGTATCGTGCAAGGAATTGGCCAAGCCCTGCAAGAGCATACAGTATACGAAAACAATTCGGGCCAGCTAGTTACCGCATCATTTATGGATTATAGGTTACCCAGAGCGGGTGATTTTCCATACTTCGATTTTAATATGCGTAATGTTAAATGTGTTACAAATCCGCTAGGTATAAAAGGGTCGGGAGAAGCAGGAGCAATTGGTGCACCAGCATCTATAATTAATGCAATTATAGATGCTCTTCATAAAGCAGATGGATCAATAGAAATAGATATGCCTGCCACACCTGATGTAATATGGGAAGCAGCTAATAGTCCTCTTGCAGCTGAATAAAATTATTAAGGTCTAAACTTTTAAGGGTGTTTTTTGTCAAAAAAATATAATCCATTTCTAGAACCTGTCTGTAATATCGCTCGGGAAGCTGGTGTAGCTATTATGGATATTTATGCTACAGACTTTTCATCAGAGAGAAAGACAGACGGGTCTCTAGTTACTGAAGCTGATACAGCCGCCGAAACTATTATCTTATCGGCTTTATCTTCTCTTACACCCAATATCCCTATCGTATCTGAAGAACGTATCGCAATTGGTGATTTTCCAGATATTTCTGGTGGTAATTTTTGGAGCGTTGATCCATTGGATGGTACTCGAGAATTTGTAAAACGTAATGATGAGTTCACAGTTAATATTGGTCTAATAATTGATTTAAAACCAGTATTGGGAGTGCTTTACGCTCCTGCTTTGGATGTTCTTTTTTTCGGTGCCGGTTTTGGGTCTGCAAAACGGGTTGTAAATAGTGATAAATATTCTGAAATTAAATGCCGTGATATACCAATAGAAGGGATAGATGTTTTAGTAAGTCGATCTCATAGTAGAAATGATCGACTCGAAAACTACCTAATTGATAAAAAGGTAAATGGGTACGTACCTTGTGGCAGTGCCTTAAAATTTGGATTACTGGCGGCCGGTGAAGCCGATATTTATCCGCGCTTCGGCCCAACCAGCGAATGGGATACAGCGGCTGGCCATGCAATTTTAGAAGCTGCAGGTGGCTATATAAAGACATTGGATGGAAAACCACTTGTCTACGGAAAATATAAAAATAAATTCCTAAATCCAAGCTTTATTTCTTACGGTAAAGAAAACGTTTAAAATGAATTCCATAAAAAAAACCTTAATAAATAAATCAGTACAAGTTCTAGCTAATGGAGGCCTAGTAGCTTTTCCTACCGAAACTGTTTATGGATTAGGTGCTGATGCTTGTAACGATATTGCAGTAGCAAGTATTTTTTCTACAAAAAAACGCCCTCGATTTAATCCTCTTATTGTTCACGTGCACAATAAACAGCTCGCAGAACAATATGCAAAATTCAGTGATATAGCTGCAAAAATAGCTAATGAGCTTTGGCCAGGACCACTTACATTAGTGCTCCCTAGACGTAGGGATAGCGGTCTATCGTTATTAGTAACTGCTGGCCTTGATACAGTTGCTATAAGAATACCCTCCCATCCAACGGCAAATTCCCTCCTATCTTGCTTTGGCGGCCCCATAGCTGCTCCGAGCGCTAACACTTCAGGTTCAGTTAGTCCAACAACAGCAGAACACGTTGAAGAATCCCTCAAGGGCTTGACTGATATTGTTATTGATGACGGAAGATGTAGCATTGGGCTAGAATCTACAGTAATCGACTTAAGCGGAAATTCTCCTGGTTTACTAAGACATGGAGCCGTAACACTTGAAGATTTAAATGATAGATTTGGGCCAATTTCTGATTTGACCAACGACAAAAATATTATCATAAAATCTCCTGGAATGTTATCACGTCACTATGCTACCAAACTACCACTGAGGCTGGAGGCAATGTCTGCTGAGCCTGATGAGGCATTTCTAGCTTTTGGAGCGTTAGCGGAAACAAATGCTGCAGTAACATCAAATTTAAGTAATTCCGGAGATCTTACTGAGGCAGCTGCTAATTTGTTCGGTATGCTAAGGGCTTTAGATCTGCCTAAGTTTAATGGTATCGCAGTAGCTCCTATTCCTAAATATGGACTAGGTCGAGCGATTAATGACCGGCTAAGAAGAGCAGCGATATCAACTTAATTTAATTTACATTGGTTAACTGACTTGCCGACAATTTACAGAAGGATTAAATTTGATCCTATGGATATATTTTCCAAAGACAAAATGCCAGAGTTACCAAAGGATATTCTTGATAAAATCACTGATATTGTGGGTTTAAAGGGCATCATAATAAATTCAACTGATATGGAGCCTTACCTTAAAGAATCTAGAGGCATCTTTATTGGCAGTAGTCCAGCCATAATTAGGCCAAAATCTACTAATGAAGTAGCAGCAGTAGTTAAAATCTGTAATCAACACAAAGTTGCCATAGTACCGCAAGGTGGCAATACTGGTCTGTGTGGGGGTGGTATAGCTAGTGGAGAAATAATAATTAATTTAGAAAGATTAAATAAAGTACGAGATATTGATCCTTATAATTATACAATGACCGTCGATGCAGGATGTATTTTGGCAGAACTACAAAAAACTGCTGAAGAAAACAATCGCTATTTCCCTCTAAGCTTAGGAGCGGAGGGTTCGTGTCAGATTGGTGGAAATATA
>JAQWSA010000083.1 GCA_029243445.1 Alphaproteobacteria bacterium | reverse complement strand
TGAAATGATTGCCAGTAAAGAAATGATACGTAAGACACGTCATGCCGAACGTAAGTCACGAATTAATGAAGAGTCCGGAGCTATAGCCGTACAATTAGCTGGTGTAGACCCTGAAATTATGTCGGAGGCAGCCCGTATATTAGTTGATCGAGGGGCTAATATTATTGATATTAACTTTGGTTGCCCTGCAAAAAAAATTGTTCGTAAAGCATCAGGATCTGCGTTGATGCAAAATGTTCCTTTAGCTACTGAAATAATGACGAAGGTAGTTAATTCAGTACATATCCCTGTAACGGTAAAAATGAGGACTGGTTGGGATGCTGATAATAGAAATGCTCCGATATTGGCAAATATTGCCGAAGACTGCGGAATACAGATGGTTACTGTTCATGGACGAACAAGATGTCAATTATTTAATGGCAGTTCTGACTGGCAATTTATCCAAGAAGTGAAACAAGCTGTGAATATTCCTGTTATTGCAAATGGCGATATAAAAACTTTTTCTGATGCTGTTAATTGCCTAATGCTATCAGGTGCTGATGGAATTATGATAGGTAGAGCTGCTCAGGGCCAGCCGTGGCTGCCAGGATTGGTTGCTGAATATCTTGAAACAGGAATTATTGGAACTGGACCCAATCAAAATGAACGCCAGCATATAGCTAAAACTCATTTTTTGGATATGCTTAGCTTCTATGGTGTAGAATCTGGTGTGCGTAATGCGCGTAAACACATGGGCTGGTATGCAAAAGGTTTACCTCAATCAAATGCATTCCGTAATTTAATTAACAATACTATGGACCCTGTAAAAGTGGAAGCTGCAATTGATCATTATTTTAGTGATGAAATAGCAGCTTAACTAATAAAATGTATGGTTTATTGAGTGAAAAATAAAAATTATATAGATCCAAGTTCTTTACTCAATTCAATGAGTGACTCAGTGATTGCGCTTAGCGAAGACAATGAAATATTATTTGTAAACCATGCAGCGGAACAACTTTTTGGAGCTGGAGCACTAATACTTTATGGAGAGCTTTTAAAACATCTTATACCTTCAGACGCGCCACTAATATCTATAATTGAACAATGTCGAAAGTCAGGTGCCTCCGTCTCAGAGTCTAATATTTATTTAGAAAGCCCAAGAATAGGTTCTCACGAGGTTAATATTAAAGCTAATATATTATTGAAAAACTCTAGTGTTGTTATTTTAACAATACAAGAGCGATCAATTGTTCATCAGATAGATCGTCAAATGACACAAAGAGGAGCAGTTAGATCGGTTACTGCTATGGCAGGTATGCTAGCTCATGAGGTTAAAAACCCTCTTTCAGGGATTCGGGGTGCGGCGCAACTACTAGAAGAAGTTGTTGAAGGGGAAAATATTCAACTTACAAGACTAATTTGTGAAGAAACGGATCGAATATTTAACTTAGTAAACCGAATGGATCCTTTTACTAACGATCTACCTGTTGAAAGATCTGCAGTAAATATTCATGAAATACTTGATCACGTTTTAAGTTTGGCAAAAAATGGATTTGCTAAGCACCTACATTTAACGGAAGTCTATGATCCATCATTACCTGCAGTCTATGGCAATAGATATCAGCTCATACAGGTATTTTTAAACTTAATAAAAAATGCTGCTGAAGCTGCTCCGATGATAGGAGGAGAAATTCAAATTTCAACTAGATTTCGTCATGGCACTCGATTAGCTTTATCTTCTGGAAAAGGTTATGTGGATCTACCTTTAGAGGTTTCCGTTCGTGATAATGGAGAAGGTATAACAGAAGATTTAAAGCCTTCTTTATTCGATCCTTTTGTAACAACCAAAAAAAACGGTACGGGCTTAGGTTTAGCTTTAGTAGCTAAGATAATTGATGACCACGGTGGAATGATAGACCTAAAATCTGAGTTTAGACGAACTGAATTTTTAGTTCTTCTACCCAAGCTTCCAAATAAATAGGATCTGTTTCATGAGTGTAGCTACCATTTTAATAGCAGACGATGACCAAGGCATTCGTACTGTCCTCAGCCATGCTTTAGGTAGATTAGGTCACGAAGTTAGAACAACGGGTACTGCTGCCAATTTGTGGCGTTGGATTGCAAACGGAGATGGTGATTTAGTTATAACTGATGTTGTAATGCCAGATGAAAATGGACTTGATATGATTCCACGTATCAGGAAACTAAGACCAGAGCTCCGAATTATAGTAATGAGCGCCCAAAATACTTTGATTACTGCTGTAAGAGCCACTGAACGTGGAGCGTTTGAATATCTTCCTAAACCATTTGATTTAAAAGAGTTAGTTGAAGTTGTTCAACGAGCATTAACGGAACCAAAAGATATAATTGATTCTTCGTCTGAAGTACTTAATTTAGAAAATGAAGAGGAGAAATTGCCTTTAATTGGTAGATCTCCTGCTATGCAAGGAATTTACCGAGTTTTGGCGAGACTTATGGGAACTGATTTATCGGTACTAATAACCGGTGAATCAGGTACGGGTAAGGAGTTAGTGGCTAAAGCTTTGCATGACTATGGAAAGCGTAGTTATGGAAAATTTGTTGCTATTAATATGGCTGCAATACCCAGAGAATTAATAGAAAGTGAATTATTTGGCCATGAAAAAGGAGCTTTTACAGGTGCAATAAGTAGATATGCAGGCCGTTTTGAACAAGCTGATGGTGGTACACTTTTTCTAGATGAAATAGGTGACATGCCTATTGAGGCACAAACAAGGTTATTAAGGGTTTTACAAGAAGGTGAATATACTAGTGTTGGGGGGCGATCCCCTATTACAGCAAATGCGAGAATTATAGCTGCCACTCATAGAGATTTAAGAAATGCCGTTAGACAAGGTTTATTTCGCGAAGACTTATACTATCGCCTAAATGTAGTCCCATTAAGAATACCGCCATTGCGTGAACGTACAGAAGATATACCTGAATTGGTTTCTCATTTTCTTCGAGGCATGCAATCAGACAAATTATTAACTAAGACAATTGAACCGCAAGCAATTGAAAGGTTAAAGAGCTATAGATGGCCAGGTAATGTCAGAGAGTTGGAAAACTTAATTCAGCGTTTAGATGTTCTTTATACTCAACCAAATATAGATCTTATGACAGTCGAAACGGAGCTATCAGATCCGTCTATAATAGATGAAAACGTAGAAGGAAAAGATAATTATTCTTTGGAAGAAGCATTCGATATATATTTGCGTAAGTATTTTTCTGATAGTAGAGGCATCTATCCAGAATCAGGGTTATATGGAGATATGTTACGTAAATTTGAAAAGCCTCTGTTGAAGCTAACTTTGGAAGCTACAAATGGTAACCAAATAAAGGCTGCTGAATTATTAGGAGTTAACCGGAATACATTGCGAAAAAAACTGCGCGAATTAGACATTGAGGTAGTACGAAACGTTAAATAAGTTATTTGATATGCTTCTAAAATCATATTAGAAGTGGTTTAGCTATAGATAAGGTTCCGGATAGATTACCGATAGGTGAGAATATCAAAAAAGTCCCTAGTGCCACAAATAAATATAGTAATTACGATAATATTACTATGGAACAGAAAAATAGATCTGATAGACGCGAACCATGGTTTTTGCGCCTACTTGGTAGGTTAACCACCAGTGGAGCTCTTGGTCGTCGTTATTCTATAGCATTAATGATGGCAGCTGCATTGGCCGGTGCTGCAACTTTTATTGCTATAACTAATGTTTCACGATTTGGAATTACTCAAGAAACAGTTCTCGTTTTACTAGTAGTAGACTTAGCTCTCGTCTTGCTTCTTGGAGCTACTATTACATGGGTATTGGTAAGGTTGTGGACTAGACAACGAGCTGGATCTGTAGGAGCAAGACTTCATCTTAAATTAGTTTCGTTGTTTGCCTTAGTAGCTGTCCTACCTGCTATTATAGTTGTTGTTTTAGCAGCATTAATTTTTAATACTCAGGTTCAGGCATGGTTTAACGATAGGGTAAGAGCAGCGGTCGAAAATTCGGTTGTAGTTGCCGATGCATATTTAGCGGAACATAAACGTGTTATATCTGCAGATGTCGCGGCTATGGGTAAAGACCTAAGTCGATCTTGGCCAAGATTAACTTCAAATCTAGCATCAGTTGAACAGACCGTTAATATTCAAGCTGCATTCAGAAACCTTCCAGAAGCTATTCTGTTTGATTTGAATGGTAAAGTTATAGCAAGAGCAGGACTAACTGCTTCACTAGAACTTGAACGTCCGCCTCTTTCAGATATTGAACAAGCTGAACTAGGAGAAATTGTCATATTAACTAGCCAAGCTGGAGATAGAGTGCGCGCATTAATAAGTCTTGATACCAACCCTGAAACCTACCTATATGTTGGTAGATATGTCGATTCGAATGTAATTGGATATGTTCAACGAACTAAAAAGGCAGCGCAAGCATATGCACAATTGGAGCATCGACGTACTGGCTTACAACTGCAGTTTGCTACAATTTTTGTTATAGTAACTCTATTGTTGTTACTTATTGCTGTTGGAGTTGGTCTAGGATTTGCCAATTACATAACCAGACCTATCGTACGCCTCGTACGTGGAACAGAGCTGGTGAGAACAGGTAACATTGGTGTACAGATAGATGAAGACGAATCTACTGATGAATTTGGTATATTAACCCGAGCATTCAACAGAATGACGTATCAACTAGACGAGCAAAGGGGCGAGCTTATAGAAGCAAACCGTCAACTTGAGGACAGAAGAAGATTTACGGAAGCAGTTCTAGCAGGTGTTTCAGCAGGTGTTTTGGGCCTTGATAAAAAGGCAAGAATTAATTTACCCAATCGATCAGCATCAGCCCTACTAGGTGCAGAGGCTAGTCAATTAAATGGTAAATTTTTAGCTGATGTAGTTCCGGAAATGGAATCATCAATAAAACGTGCAATAGCTAATGTTGATCTTCTTATTGAGGATGATGTCACTATTACTAGAGATAATGAAAGTCGAACTTTACATGTTCGTATTGCAGCCGAAAGAGATGATAATAAACAAGTTATTGGGTTTGTTGTTACTTTTGATGATATGACCGAATTGCTATTGGCACAGCGTAATACAGCTTGGGCTGATGTGGCTCGGCGTATTGCGCATGAAATTAAAAATCCTCTTACACCAATTCAATTGTCTGCTGAAAGGTTGAAACGTAAATACTCGAAAGAAATAATCTCTGATAGAGAAACATTTGAACAATGTACGGACACTATCGTAAGGCAGGTTACTGATATAGGAAGAATGGTTGATGAGTTTACAGATTTTGCAAGGATGCCAAATCCGGTGTTTGTAGAAACTGATCTTTCGGCTATTTGTATTCACGCGGTACTTCTTCAGGAGAATGCACATCCAGAAGTATTAATAAACAGCAATTTTTCCGAAAACATACCTTTGACGGCGTGCGACGGTGGATTAATATCACAAGCAGTTACTAATTTGCTAAGCAATGCCATAGAGGCTATTGAGGGTCGTGCTATCCCAAATACTGGAAATGACTTACCTAGAGGTGAAATACATATATCTCTTAACTCTGATAATAACTTTATTAAACTTATAGTAGAAGATAACGGTCGAGGTTTGCCCGATACTCAGAGAGATAGACTTACTGAACCTTATATAACAACTAGAACTAAAGGTACTGGTCTTGGTTTAGCGATTGTTAAACGCATTATGGAACAACATGATGGCACTCTAAATCTCGATGATCGCGTAGACATGAATAAAAATGAACTACAAACAGAATCTAATGCAGGAGCCAAAGTTAGCCTTACTCTACCCATTAGGAAAGAATCTTTTGAAGCTGCTAGAAATCAATTAAATTCACCTTCGACAATATATAATGGTTGATAGGTTTTAGATAATGGCACACGATATTCTAATTGTTGATGATGAAGATGATATTCGGTTATTAATTTCAGGAATCCTTGAAGATGAGGGATATGAAACACGCCAGGCTAATAACAGTGACACCGCTATATCGCAATTAGGTTCAAGACGTCCTAACCTCATAATTCTTGATATTTGGCTTGAAGGAAGCAAAGTCGACGGAATGGAACTTTTAGATATTTTGCAAAATGATTATCCAGAAATTCCAATAATTATGATAAGCGGACACGGTTCTATAGAAATGGCTGTTCAGGCTATTAAAAATGGTGCTTATGATTTTATAGAAAAGCCATTCAAATCGGATAGGCTCTTAGTCATAGCCTCTCGGGCAATAGAGGCAGCTCAACTCAAAAGAGAAAATGAAGAGCTTAAGTTACGTGCTGGCGCAGAAGGTGAATTAACTGGAAACTCAACGGCAATTAATCAACTAAGACATTCAATTAAAAAAGCTGCACCTACTGGCAGTCGGGTATTAATATCAGGACCAGCAGGCTCTGGAAAAGAAGTGGTGGCACGAATGCTTCATAAGCTATCTACCCGAGCTAAACAGCCATTCATAGTTATTAATTGTGCAACAATGGCGCCAGAAAGTATGGAGCTGGAACTGTTTGGGTCAGAAATAGAAACAAGGGGAGGGAGTAATTTACCTTCTAGGGTAGGACTATTTGAGCAAGCTCATACAGGAACGTTATTGCTAGACGAGGTCGGTGATATGCCGATCGAAACACAGGGAAAAATTGTTCGTGCATTGCAGGAACAAACATTTCTTAGGATAGGTGGTAAAGAAAAAATTAAGGTCGATGTACGAGTTGTGGCAACAACAACCAGAGACTTAGTGGATGATATTGCAAACGGTAATTTTAGAGAAGACTTGTTTTACAGATTAAATGTTGTGCCTTTAGAAGTACCTAATTTAGCTCAGCGTAGAGATGATGTTCCTCACTTAGCTGAATATTTTATGCAGCAATCAGCTCAGCTGTCCGGTTTGGCTCCTAGAACCATAGGTACAGACGCTATGGCATCTTTACAGGGATATGCTTGGCCTGGAAATGTAAGGCAACTTAGAAATGTTATTGATTGGTTATTAATAATGACACCGGTTGAAGAGGGCAGGTCGATTCAGGTAGATATGTTGCCGCCAGAAATTGGTGGAATTTCTCCATCTATCTTACGACAAGATAGCAATGTGGAATTACTGAGTATGCAATTGCGTGAGGCAAGGGAAGAGTTTGAGCGCCAATATTTAAGTGCTCAAGTCACTCGTTTTGGTGGTAATATTTCTCGTACGGCAAGTTTTGTGGGTATGGAGAGATCTGCATTACATCGAAAATTAAAACTTTTGGGTATTCAAAATGGTATAATAGCAGTAGATCAACCTAATAATGATGTTGATGAGGCAAATAAAATTTCTGAAACCTGATAATCGTTTTCTTGCTATAGCATCATATTTTTAAAGAGGGTAATTAAAATCTTATGAAGGCAATTATCTGTGGTGCTGGACAAGTCGGTTCTAACATAGCGAAGGAACTAGCAAGTGAGAAGGTTGACGTTACAGTTATTGATCAAAGCGCGGACCTGATCGCTCGGATACGTGATACGTTAGATGTTAGAGCAATGGTAGGACATGCTCCTTTGCCAGATATTTTAGAATCTGCTGGCGCAGCTGATGCCGATATGATTATAGCAGTTACTTATGCAGATGAAGTCAATATGATTGCCTGTCAGGTTGCACATTCTTTATTCAATATTCCAACAAAAATTGCCCGTATACGTGATCAGAGCTATCGTAAGCAAATTTGGTCAGATTTATTTAGCCACGATAATATGCCAATTGATGTGATCATATCGCCGGAAATAGAAGTTGCTAGAGCCATAAGTCGGCGATTTACTGTTCCAGGCTCATTTGAAATAATTCCTTTGGCAGATAATAAATTAAGACTAATAGGAGTTCGTTGTGATGACGAATGTCCAATTCTCAGTACGCCCCTTCGTCAGTTAACTAGTCTTTTCCCAGATCTCCATATCTCAATTGTAGGTATTATTAGAGAAAACAAATCACTTGTTCCAAATGCTGACGATCATCTTGAGGTAGGAGATGAGGTGTATTTTGTTGTTGACGCAGCGCATGTGCCAAGAGCGATGTCTGCCTTTGGACATGATGAACCAGAAGCAAGACGTGTTGTAATAATCGGTGGAGGAAATATTGGAAAGAATCTTGCAGTAGATATAGAAGAAGAATTTGCAGGAGTAAGTGCTCACATAATAGAAATTGACAAAGAAGTTGCAACGACTGCCGCAAAGATCCTTTCTAAAACAACAGTTATAAACGGAGATGCGCTTGACCCTGAAATATTAATTGAAGCAAATATAGCAAATTCAGCAACTGTAGTTGCCGTTTCAAATGATGATGAAGTAAATATTCTTTCATCTTTGTTAGCTAAAAGGTACGGAGCTGAAAGAGCTGTTACTTTAGTTAATAGTACCACTTATAGTCCCCTTCTAGCCTCTCTTGGTATAGATGTTGTAGTAAGTCCGAGAGCTATTACTGCATCTACAATATTGCAATATGTTCGAAGAGGTAGAATACGTTCTGTGCACTCAATTGGAGAGAATTTTGGAGAAGTAATAGAAGTAGAAGCACTAGAAACTTCAAGTCTAATAGGTCAGTCAATAGTAGATGCAAAGTTTCCGGTAGGAGTTATCGTCGCTGCAATTCTTAGGAATGATGAGGTGCAAAGGGTTAATAAAAACACCATCATACAAGCAGGAGACCGAGTGGTGCTATTTGCTACAAAAGAGGCTATAAGAAAAGTTGAAAAAATGTTTGCAGTTAGATTAGAATTTTTTTAGATAATTAAATTTATATATTAATTAATATTGATTGATATTTTTCTTCTTGCAATTTTCATTTATGTTATTAGTTAGTATAAACATATAACTAACTGATATATAAGTATATATACAATGAATTATTTTTTTTAATTATTTAATATTATATCAAATAGAGTTAGACTTTATACCAATACTATGTTTAGGCTATATCTGTTATAGAATATAGGTACTAAATAGTTTCTTATTACTGTTCGCTACGGGAGATGCAGTAGTTGGATTTAACGGCCAGCAAAAACAATAATCAATAATAATGAGGTATAAAATATGGCTGATAAATCTCAAAATGTTCAAGATGTATTTTTGAACCACATACGTAAAAACAAGGCACCAGTTACAGTTTTTCTTGTAAATGGTGTCAAATTGCAGGGGGTAGTGACTTGGTTTGACAATTTTAGTATCTTTTTACGCAGAGACTCTCATTCCCAGCTTGTCTATAAACATGCAATTTCTACAATAATGCCAGTTGCCCCTATTCACTTATTTGAGCCTGAAACAGATTCCCCTGAAAATATTGAATAGCTTAAATTTTGATTTCAAACACCCCCAGTAGCTCTCTAAATGTGAGTAAAAATACTTTTCATACTGTCGTTATACAACCCGTTTTTGGAGGGAGAGTTGAGGAAAGTAGGTCTTCAAAATCTTCCTTAATGGAGACAATTGGGTTAGCCAAAGCTATTGGTCTTATAGTTTTAACTGATAGAATAATAAATATCAGAACTCCTAGGCCTGCAACCCTATTTGGAAACGGCACTGTAAAAGACTTTAAAAGTATTATTTCTGATTTATCACCTGAATTGATTATTATTGGATCAACTTTAAGTCCTATTCAGCAAAGAAACCTAGAAAGAGAATGGCAAGTTAAAGTTATTGATAGAACTGCCTTGATAATAGAAATATTTGGTGATCGTGCGAGGACTAGAGAGGGTGTACTTCAAGTTGATTTAGCGGCCCTATCATATCAGCGTAGCAGATTAGTAAGGTCTTGGACTCATTTGGAACGACAACGAGGAGGAGCAGGCTTTCTTGGAGGGCCTGGCGAAAGTCAACTAGAGATTGATAGGCGTTTAATTGATAAAAAAATATCTAAACTTAAAAACCAATTAGAACAGGTTAGACGAACTAGAGGGCTTCACCGCAAGGCACGAAGCCAAATTCCTCTGCCTATTATTTCTATAGTTGGATATACTAATGCAGGAAAATCAACCCTATTTAATTTGCTAACTAAGTCCAACGTAATAGCTGAAGATATGTTATTTGCAACACTTGACCCAACTATGCGGGCTCTTAAGTTACCTTCCGGACAGAAAGTCATTTTGTCAGATACAGTTGGTTTCATACAGGAATTACCTACTCATTTAATTGCTGCTTTTAGGTCCACTCTTGAAGAAGTAATTGCAGCTGATCTAGTATTACATATTAGGGATGCTGCGCATCCAGATTTAGAAAGACAAAGAGATAACGTTAATTTAATACTAACTGAGTTATTCAACGGTAAAGAGTTAGATTCTGAAAAGGTTCCACCGATTATTGAGGTTTATAATAAAATTGATTTATTAG
>JAQWSA010000082.1 GCA_029243445.1 Alphaproteobacteria bacterium | reverse complement strand
TAAATAAACTATAGACGTTTACGAACATAATTAGCGCCTAGCAGCCCTCCCACTATAGTGCATAATATTATTGAAGTAGTGGGGTTAAAAATTATATCAAAAAACCAACTGGGAGGGCAGCAATTTGGTTGAGTGTGAAGTGCTCCCATTATAAGCAAAACGAGTAAGCTTAGTATGTTGGCAATAATAAAAGCTAATATTGCTGCACTTATGAAACCAATACTAAGCATTAAACGGTTTTTCATATGATGTGGCTCTTTATTTCAAGACTTTATCTAGATTGCTTGGGTTTCTTTCATAAATATCTTTGTAGGAGCTTTTAGCGCTAGTATTTAAATTATCCAAATTAATTTAAAAAAATTAATAACTTAAAGTTAGGAATTATAAAATGAAAGCAGTTGTTGTAATTGAAAAAAGACTGACTATTATTCTTTGCTTTGTAAATCAGATAAGCATATGGAGATCTAGCAAATGAAAATAAACTCAATCCATCCAGACCCCAGTCAAGCTGATAAACTTCCTTATTCACCATCTGTTTATATTCAAGGTGGTGGTGACTTGCTATTTATCTCTGGTTCTACAGCGATACCTCTCTATCACTCGCACCCTCATGTGCATGAGGAACACATTCTACCAGATGATATACGTGAACAAACGCGGAGGGCTATGGATGATATTAAACTCTCACTAGATGCGTGTAATATAGATTGGAACAATGTTGTAAAAGTAACTAAGTATCTTACAGATATGCGCGAAGCTGATGCTATGCACGAAGTGATGGGAGAATATTTTGGGGATTGGAAACCTGCAAGCACTATGGTTTGCATAAATAACCTAAGTTCGCCAGGCGCTAGGGTTGAAATAGATATGATAGCTATGGTTCCTCATAACAAAGATTAAACACTCGATATTTAGGAAGCTCTCAATATGCCAGTTATATTTAACCAATCAGAAATAAATTATGAAAATTTGGGTTTAGGCGTTGAAGTAAAAGAATTAATAAACTTTGATAGAGTTAAATCAGACTATGTTAAAACGGAGATGTGGCATTTAGAAAATGGTGCCGAAGCTGATTTTAGTGTTAAAAGCGATGCTCTTTCTTGGGTGCACACATTAAATGGGTCCGCGTTAATTCAAACAGAATTAGGGGAGCAAGAAATAACCGAAGATTATTTTTTATTACTACCACCTGGTTTAAAGGTAAAAATTATTAGTTTAAATGATGTAACATTATTTCGTGCAACAGTTCCAAATGCTCCACGATTTGATCATGAATGGGACCCAAATAATATGGCTTTACGTTGTGTGAATTGGACTGAAGAACCCGTTTTAAATTCAGAATTTGATGCACGTAAAAGAATTTATATGCTGACTCCTCAGCTTTCAGGTACCAAAGTGGCAAAGGGAGAAATGATACTTTATCCTCCAGGAACTGAAGCGGCTAATCACCACCATGAAGGAGCAGAGCATTTCCAGGTTGTTTTAAAGGGAAATGCAACGTTTTTTGTAAATGAAAAACCATATAAAATAAGTGCAGGCGACACTATATATATTTATGATAATGAAAGACATTATTTTTTAAATGATGGTGAGGAAGAACTCTCATTTATTGAATATTTTGTGCCTGGTTTTTATAAAACAATATGGTCAGAGGGTGCTAATATCTGCACTTGGAATCCAACTGGGCAAAACATTAAAGGTGGTTTGCCTAGCAGAGAAATAGGCGCTCATTCTTCAGCAGAGGCTCATTCTAGAACAGATTTATAATTTTTCTCAGCTTATAAGTAAGGTGTTTTATGAATCAGTTTTTATATATTAACAATACGGAGATAGGATAATGATAGGAATTATTGGTGGAACTGGAAATACAGGTAGTTGTGTTGTTTCTAGTCTTAAGTCAAAAAATGCAGATTTTGTATGTTTAGCTAGAGACCCATCAGCTGCTAAAGAAAAACTTGGTGAAGATGTATCAATAGTAAAGGCTGATATTAATGACGCTGCTAGCATAGAAACTGGATTATCAGGCTGTACTAAATTATTTCTATTGTCTGGGCATAACCCTTCAATGGCACAACAGGAAATCTCAGTTATTGAGACTGCTGAAAGCGTTGGGGTAAAACATATAGTTAAACTTTCTGGAGGAGACGCTATCGTTCAGGAAAATACACCAGCTATGATTGGTCGAGCTCACTGGGAAATAGAGCAGGCCCTTAAATCTAGTAATATGGATTGGACTATTTTGCGGCCTGCATTTTTCATGCAAAACCTATTAAATACGGCGCCTATGGTCTTAGGACAAGCTAAGATAATGATGCCTATAATTGCAGATGTTAAGATAGCTATGATTGATGTTCGAGACACCGGTGATGTTGCTGCGTCGGTACTTACTGAGGACGGTCATAGTAAAAAAACATACTTTTTAGGTGGATATGATTATACACTTAATGATTTTTCTAACAAAATATCTGATGAGCTTGGTAATCAAATACCTTTTATCGAAATTCCGATAGAAAATGCTGTTGCTGCCATGAAAGAAAGAGGTATGCCAGACTGGTTAATTGATCACCAGGTAACCCTAATGAAGCTTGTGAGTTCGGGTGTGGCCGCCGGTGCAAATGCTAACATTGAAAATATAAGTGGTCATAAGGCACGCTCTCTGGCCAATTTTGTGAAAGATCATATTAATATTTTTAAAGCTTAAAATGGATAAATATTGGCGTATATTATAATTTATCTAAGATATAAATAAAGTTACGTTATTACTTCATAATTAACTTTACTGATAAGCTACATTACTTCTTAACTAGAAGAAATCATTAGTAATTAATGTAATTAATAATCCTTTAAAGAAATTATTTTACAGTAAATTAATAAATGTAGTTTTATGGAGAAAAGAATGAAAGTTGGCTTTATCGGTGTTGGTATTATGGGAAGCGGTATGGCCCGTAATCTTCTTAAAGCTGGATATGATGTGACTGTTTATAATAGAACGCGCTCTAAGGCAGAATCTTTATCTTCTGAGGGAGCCAATATAGCTGATGAACCAGTAGATGTTGCAAATAATTCAGATATATTAATTACCGTTCTAGAAGGAGATAAATCTGTCGAAGAAGTGCTTTTTAATGGAGGTATAGACCTTATTTCTAATCTACCTGAGAATGCTATTCATATATCTATGGAAACTATCAGTGTAAATTATAGTAGACTATTAAATGAAAATCATAAGAAAAATAGTAAGGGTTTTATTGCTGCACCGATTATAGGTCGTGGTGATGCTGCTGAAGCTGGTGAACTTACTTTGATAGTTGGAGGTTCAGCCATAGATGTTGATAGATGCAGCTCAGTTTTTGATGCTATCAGTAAAAATTATGTACATGTGGGTGAAGCGCCTGATATGGCGGCATTTGTTAAGCTTTCTAATAATTATCTTATTGCGGGGGCATTAGGGGCAATGGGAGAGGCTTTTGCAGTAGTTCGTAAGGCAGGAGTGGATCCACAGGTGTTTTATGATTTAATTACAACAACTATGTTTTCTGCACCAATATACAAATATTATGGTTCAAATGTAGTTAATGATATTCACTCACCTCCAAATTTTAGAACAGAATTAGGTTTGAAAGATATAACTCAAATGATTGATAGCGCGGCTAACCTTGGGGTGCCAATGCCTCTTGGTGAGTTGCTTCAGGGCCAGATTAGCCAAACTATAGACGCAGGTGACCGAGACCTGGACTGGTCTGCAATGGCAAGGGTAGCAGCAAGAGCTGCTGGCCTGGAGGTTAAGTAACTATAATTGTTATGATAATAGTTTTACAAATATTTATTTCTCATGATTGGGGAAGCTTATGTTAAAAGCTGCAGTTATAGGACTGGGATGGTGGGGTAAACAAATAGTAACTTGTTTATCAAATAGCCAAATCATTAACGTTACCCATGGAGTGGACGTTGATGTAGAGAATGTATCTAATTTTGCTTTTGAAAATGGTCTAAGTATTGACGATTCATACGATAACGTTCTGTCAAACCCCGAGATTGATGCAGTAATACTGGTTACTCCGCATTTGTTACATGAAAAGCAAGTTATCGCTGCTGCTAAGTCCGGTAAGCAAATCTTCTGTGAAAAACCTTTTGCTTTAAATAAAACAGCGGCTAAACGCATGCTTGCCGCTTGTGAGAAAAATAATATTATCGTTGGAATTGGACATGAGCGTCGTTTTGAACCCGCTTTAGAAGCTATGAAAGATTATTATGATATGGGTAAGTTTGGTACGCTTATACATATAGAGTGTAATTGGTCTCATAATAATTTTACCAAGAATGTTGCTTCGGGTTGGAGAAAAGATCCAAAACAAGCTCCGGCAGGTACTCTTACCGCCCTAGGTGTGCACATAACAGATTATTTTCAGTCAGTTGCTGGTCCAGTAGCTAAATTGAAAGCCCAGACGGCGCATAGGTCAAATCTTTTTCCGTCTAATGACATTGTAGCTGTTCAATTTACCTTTGAAAGTGGCGCTACAGGATATATGTGCAATATTGCCACTACGCCATTCTATAGTCGAATTAATATATTTGGCGATAAAGGTTGGTGTGAGGCAAGAGAAAACTCTAATGTTGATATTCCAGAACCAGCAACCTTAACTACACGTTGGCTCGATGAAGAGTTAACTACTCAAACTTTTGCATCATCAAATGTAGTTAAAGCAAATCTAGAACAATGGGCTAATTCTGTTCTTGGAAACTGTGATTATAGATTCACGAACGAACAAAAACTACATAATGTCGAAATCCTGGAGGCTATTGTAAAATCAGCTAAAAATGACAAAGAAGTTCTAGTTTGATAGTACACTAGAACCCAAATTAATTTATATTAGTGGTGTTCATTCCAGTGTACCATCGGAAGGCCAGCTACCGGGGATGTAAAATATGGTAGGTTTGTTGAACGAAGACTACCGACGTAAACTGTCTTAAGGTCTGCCCCTCCAAAAGTTACCGAAGCACACCATGTTGCAATATCTCCGCCACATGAAAGCAGTAGTTCAGCGTCAACTGTGCCAGCCTGAAAGGCATCGTCAAGTTTTTTAACCTCTTCTGGGTTAGAATCATCAAATATCATAACGTAATCGCCATCTGGTTTAATAACGAAAAGACCATCCGTCATTACATGTGTACCCCAAAGGTTTCCATACGCATCGAAAGCACAACCATCTATGAATCTACCAGTATCATTTGGACCATAAATTTCTTTTGTACCTAAATCTCCGTTATCATCTATTTTATAACGAGCAATATTGCGTCCACACGTTTGGACAACGTACAGGTATTCCTCGTTAGCATCTAACTTACATTCATTTGAAAAGTGAACGTCATCCGCTACAATACGAACACCTTTATCCTCTTCGTATAATAATACTCTTCCGTCAATTAGGTTTTTATCAATAGCTTTGGGCCAGTCATGTAGCATCGTCGAGACTGTGATCCATATACGATTTTTACTATCGCGACAAACAAAGTTTACTTTGCCTATGGCATCGCCGTCTACAGTGTCAAACATTACTGTTGTTTCGCCATTTCTGGTCATTCTCTCAAGGCAATCAGTACCAAAATTAGAAATCAGAATATCGCCATTACTTGCAAAGGCTAAGCCGTTGGGTAAAGTACCATCAACAAACTTATTGCTATCATCCGTTGAGGTGCCGAATGCATCTGCATTATGAGACTGTGTAATTATTTCTTGTGAACCGTTGGATGAGATTTTAACAACGCCACCACGAGCGTCTGCTGACCACAATGTTCCGTCTTTTTCAGCTAAAATACATTCGGGCCTTTGTAAGCCCTCCCCAATAAAACTAAAGTCTTCTTTACTTAATCTAAAACCATCGATTGGATTATCTGACATTGTACATAACCTCAAGTAATTATTATTATTAATTCATTATACTATTTCAAACAGGCCTGCAGCGCCCATTCCGCCTCCTACGCACATAGTAACTACACCATATTTTGCACCACGTCTCTTACCTTCAATAAGGAGATGTCCTGTTAGCCTTGCACCGCTCATTCCATAGGGGTGACCTACTGAAATAGCGCCCCCATTTACATTGAATTTATTTGGATCAATGCCTAGATTATCACGACAATACACTGTCTGGGCAGCAAAGGCTTCGTTTAGCTCCCAAAGATCAATATCATCAATAGAGAGCCCAGCTTTTTTTAGAAGTTTAGGAACAGCTAAGACTGGTCCTATACCCATTTCATCAGGTTCACAGCCCGCAACTGCAAAACCTCGGAAATAGCCGAGTGGAGATAACCCCCGCTGCTCAGCAATATTAGCATTTATGATAACACATGCAGATGCGCCATCTGAAAGTTGGCTTGCATTTCCAGGTGTTATATAACCACCTTCTTTTACAGGATTAAGTTTAGCTAGGTCGTTTTCTTCAGTCTGGGGTCTATTACCCTCATCTTTTTCTAGATTTACGGATTTTTCACTTACTTCCCCAGTTTCTTTATTTTTTGTAAGCATTACTGAAGCCAGCGGTACAATTTCATCATTAAATTTACCTGCTTGTTGTGCTGCAGCTGTTCGCTTTTGACTTAATAGGGCGTACTCGTCCTGTACCTGACGACTTATATTATAACGTTCTGCAACATTTTCAGCAGTATCAAGCATATTCATATAAATATCAGGTCTATGCTCACGTACCCAGGGATCTTCACTTTTTGGTTCGACCTGGTGTTCAGGAGGTAGTTGGCTAATAACTTCTACTCCTCCTGCGACACCAATATCTATTTCTCCTACCATAATTCGTTGTGATGTCATGGCTATAGTCTGAAGACCTGAAGAACAGAAACGGTTAACGGTGGCCGCGCTGGCGGTGACTGGCATACCTGCACGCATTGCACTAACTCGTGCTACATTCATACCTGTTTGGCCTTGGGGAAAGCCGCAACCGATTAGAATATCTTCAATCTCAATTGGATCAACCTTAGAGCGTTTTACTGCATGTTTAATAGCGTGTCCCATTAAGTCCACACCATGAGTATTATTAAACGCCCCTCGGTATGCCTTACCTATTGCTGTTCTTGCAGTAGCTACTATAGCTGCTTCAGCCATCGTTTACCGTCCTGATTAGTAATAAAATAAACTTGATTTAGAACTTAACCATATCTCCACCTTTAAGGTCGAGTATCTCACGTGCTTCGTCTGGTGAAGCAATTTCCAAGGATAAGTTTTCACAAATACTACGAATCTTGGCCACTTGAGATGCATTAGATTCAGCCAGTTCACCTTTTGATATGTAAAGTGAGTCTTCTAGCCCAACGCGAACGCTGCCCCCCATCATAGCTGATTGAGTAGTAAAGTTCATTTGATGGCGACCAGCAGCAAGTACTGAGAAAACATAATCGTCACCAAACAAACGGTCAGCTGTAGCTTTCATATGCATGAGATGATCTAATTCTGCCCCTATACCACCCATTATCCCAAAAATAAATTGAAGAAAAATTGGACCTTTTAGACGGCCCGTTGAATAAAAATAATGGGTGTTATATAGATGACCAATATCATAGCATTCATGTTCAAATTTAACGCCACGCTTATCTGCTAATTCTGTTATAATATATTCAATTTGTTTGAAGGTGTTTGTGAAAATGAAGTCGTCAGTCATTTCTAGATAGGGCTTTTCCCAATCATATTTCCAATCTTCATAACGTTTTGCTAGATTAAAAATACCAAAATTCATTGACCCCATATTTAGTGATGTGACTTCTGGCTCTGCCACAACTGCTGCAGCAATACGTTCGTCTACTGTCATGCCCAGACCACCGCCGGTAGTTATATTTACTACGGCATCTGTATTCTGTTTTATTCGTGGTAAAAATTCCATAAATACATCTGGTGACGGGGTAGGCTTGCCATCCTCTGGGTCACGGGCATGTAGATGAATTATAGAAGCACCAGCCTCAGCTGCTTCTATTGATGCTTGAGCTATTTCATCGGGTGTAATCGGAATATGTGGTGACATAGTTGGTGTATGAATTGCACCTGTTATTGCGCAAGAAATGATAACTTTAGTCTTCTTTGCCATGAGTTTTCCCCCTATATTATTGTTGGCTTACTATTAATTGCCCTATTATTTTGAACCAAAGGTATATATTCCCCACTATTTTTTCCTGGGTTGTTCAACAAATAATTTAACTATTTTCCCTATAGTACAGATAAAAAAGTTATATGGCGATACAGTAATTATCAAATTTATTATTTAAGACTATTTTAGTGGAATACTAAGTCATTTATTTGACAATACATTTATAAAGGACCTTGTATATAAATATACTGATATAATTCAAATTATCTGAAGAAAGTTAATTTTTTTTTAAGGCATAATATATTGAAAGTATATTTTGTTATTACGTGTTGAATACTAAAAAACTTATTATACTTAACAAAGGGAGGACATAATGAAATTAGTAACATTTACTATAGGTTCCGGAGAGCCCAGAGTTGGTGCAATTAATCTCGATGAAACACGTGTTATAGATTTGGCAATAATCGATAATCAACCTTATTTTTCTGATATGTTAAGTTTAATTGAATCAGGGGACGTTGCAGTTAATTTGGCTAAACAGATAATTTCTTCGACAGATGAACGCAATTCACATTCCCTAGCGGATGTTAAAATTAAATCACCAATATTAGTCCCGCCTCAGATACGTGATTATTTGTGTTTTGAAGAACATTTAATTAATGCATTTGCTATGCTTAGAAAGAAAAAGGCTGACGCTGAACCTGATCCGGTAGAAGCTTTAAAGCGATTTGAAAAAGAGGGAGCTTTTGAACCACCTAAGCTTTGGTATGAACAGCCTCTTTATTATAAGGCTAGTCGATTTGGAGTAATTGGTACGGATGAAGATGTCCTATGGCCTCATTTTTCAGAAGCGCTTGATTATGAAATGGAGTTTGGAGCCTGGCTAGGGAAGTCGGGTAAAGATGTTACTCCTGAGGAAGCTAAAGATATGATTTTTGGTTACTCAATATTTAATGACATAAGTGCAAGAGATACCCAAGCTAAAGAAATGCCAGCAGGTTTTGGGCCTGGGAAAGGCAAAGATTTTGAAACTGGTATGATTATTGGACCATGTATAGTAACTGCAGATTCCTTTGACCCATATAATTGTGAGTTAATAGTGCGTGTTAATGATGAAGAAGTAAGTCGTGGTAATGGTGGGAGTATGTATTGGACATTTGAGGATTGTATCGCTCATACTTCACGAGCAGAGACTCTATACCCTGGGGAATTCTTTTGTTCAGGAACTGTCGGTGGGGGCTGCGGATTAGAGCTTGATAGGTTTCTTGAGCCTAATGATGTTGTTGAGTTAGAAGTTACA
>JAQWSA010000081.1 GCA_029243445.1 Alphaproteobacteria bacterium | reverse complement strand
AGGCTAAAACCTGACCGTAAATTGTTTTTACCATTTGTTAGGATAGCCTTGTTTATGAGTTAAAAGCATAATATATAAATTACTCACACTTTGCTCTTTATAAAAAGGAAAATTGACAAATTACCACTTATTCATTCATAGATAGTGTTAAAGTTAAATAGTTGGATCTAAAATCAATAACTATGGCAAATACAGAAACCAATTCTACCATTAATAATTCTGAGTTACCACGCTCAATAACACTAACTGACAGTGCTGTAGCACGAGTCGGGCACTTACTGGATGCTGAAAAAGAAAATAATAATGGTAATTTGATGCTACGTGTATACGTAAACGGTGGCGGTTGTTCTGGTTTTACTTACGGTTTTGAATTTGATGATAAAGTAGAGCCTGGTGATCATTTGTTCGAAATAGACGGAATAACTGTTGTTTCAGACAACTCATCACTTGATCTAATTGGCGGCAGCCAATTAGACTGGGTAGAAAGTCTTGGGGGAGCTTCCTTCCAACTAAAGAATCCAAATGCAACCGCACAATGTGGTTGTGGTGCAAGCTTCTCAGTATAAAATATCGTGAAAATTGCCTCCTGGAATATAAATTCTATTAAAGCTCGTCTTCCTCATGTACTTCAGTGGTTGCTATCTGCACAACCTGAGATATTACTACTGCAGGAACTTAAAGGAATTAACGAAAATTTTCCCATTTCAGAGTTAGAAAAGCTTGGCTATAATTGTGCTATTAATGGCCAAAAAGCTTATAACGGTGTTGCTATATTATCTAAATATCCTATGGATGAAATAAGCTACGGTTTGCCAGATAATGATGACGATGAACAAGCAAGATATATAGAGGCGTGGGTAAAGATTAATAATGAAACTGGCCTTCGTATAGCTTCTATTTACGTACCCAATGGAAACCCTGTTGATAGTGAAAAGTTCTCTTATAAACTTGAGTGGATGGATCATTTAATTGCACATTCAAAGACGCTACTAACAAAAGAAGAAATTGTCGTTTTAGGGGGTGACTATAATGTTATCCCTACCGATGAGGATTGTTATGATCCTGTAGCTTGGCAAAATGATGCACTTGCAAAACCTGAGTCTCGGTCTCGTTTCCGCACATTACTTAATCTTGGCTACACCGAAGCATGGCGTAGCTTACATAATCAAACGCATGTTTATTCATTCTGGGATTATCAAGCCGGTGCTTGGCAAAAAGATAACGGTATCCGTATTGACCATTTACTACTATCTCCTCAAGCTGCGGATCGGTTAGATTCTTGTGAGATCGATAAAGGACCCAGGGCCCAAGTCAAAGCTTCTGATCATACACCAATATGGTGTGAACTCAGCATATAGGTACTACTTTATATATTTATTAGCGCGAGATAAAAAAGTATTTAAAACTAACTATAAGTTAACATAAACATGTGTCTCTGCTTTAGCACCTGGATGTGTAATAGCACCATATCGCGCATCACCAACTGTCTGAGCATATTTCCATAAAGTACCAGCTTGGTAATTATTAGGACTTAATTTCCATGCATCAAAACGATTAGATAATTCTTTATCACTCAAATCAACTGATAAAGTTCCGGCTTCTGCATCTATAGATATTATATCTCCAGTCTCGATTAATCCTATCGGACCACCTGAAGAAGACTCAGGACCTACGTGACCAATACAAAAACCGCGGGTACCTCCTGAAAAACGGCCATCAGTTATAAGAGCTACCTTTTCGCCCATGTCTTGGCCATACAAGGCTCCTGTAGTCGAAAGCATTTCACGCATACCAGGGCCTCCTTTTGGTCCCTCATTCCTGATGACTAAAACGTCTCCTTCTTTATAATTTTCTTCTAGAACTGCCTGTAAACAATCCTCTTCACGCTCAAAAACTAGCGCCGGCCCTGTAAATTTTAAAGAGTTCAAACCTGCAATTTTAACAATGGCACCTTGAGGTGCTAAATTACCTTTTAAACCCACTACACCTCCAGTTTCTGATATTGGATTTTTAATATTTTTAACCACATCCTGATCTTCTGGAAAAATAACATGCTCATAATTTTCAGATAGTGTTTTACCTGTAACTGTCATGCAATCTCCATGCATAAATCCGCCTGCCAGTAACTGCTGTATTACAATCCCGACTCCACCAACATCAAATAAATCCTTAGCAACATAACGTCCACCAGGTTTCAAATCAGCAATTAAAGGAGTTCGACGCATAACATCACATACGTCAAATAAATCAAATTCTATCCCCGCTTCACTAGCCATAGCTGGAAGATGCAGACCCGCATTGGTTGAACCTCCAGTTGCAGAAACAATAGCAGCAGCATTTTCGAATGATTTAAGAGTTACAATATCACGTGGTAGAAGTTGTTTTTTAATAAGCTCCATTACCGCCTTACCACTGGCAACCGCATACTCATCTCGACTTTCATATGGCGCAGGTGCTCCAGCAGAGCCAGGCAGAGCAAGCCCAATAGCTTCGGAAACACATGCCATAGTATTAGCTGTGAATTGTCCCCCACATGCCCCAGCAGAAGGACACGCAGAGCACTCCAATTCATGTAAATCCTCAGGTGACATATTACCTGCAGCGTTAGCACCCACTCCTTCAAACACATCTATAATTGTAACATCTTTGCCTTTAAATTTTCCTGGTAAAATTGTTCCACCGTACATAAATACTGATGGAACATTAAGTCTTAACATAGCCATCATAAGTCCTGGCAAAGATTTATCACACCCTGCTAAACCTACTAGAGCATCATACCCATGACCGCGAACAGTCAACTCTGTAGAATCAGCAATAACCTCTCGATAAACAAGAGAAGACCTCATGCCGTCATGTCCCATGGCTATACCATCAGTAACAGTAATAGTTGTAAACTCACGGGGAGTTCCGCCTGCATCCTTCACTCCTTGTTTAGCTGATTGAGCCTGACGTGATAAAGCAATATTGCATGGAGCAGCCTCATTCCATGTCGTCACTACTCCAACAAAGGGCTGACTAATTTCTTCCTCAGTCATTCCCATGGCATAATAAAACGCTCTATGAGGAGCACTGGTGTTTCCAACCGATACATGACGACTAGGTAATTTTGACTTATCCCAAATATAATTTTCGGTTTTACTTCCTTCCATCCGACTCTCCTTGAATGATCGATGTACTTTATTTTGTAATGGTATTAATCATTACGAATTACCAGACCAATAAAATTAGCTAACGCTTTAATTGACAAATAATAAGTAACATTAGACTCGCTAATTATATTTCATCTCTTAAAAAAAGGATAATTTAGTCTTTTTGTAGCCTCGTTAAAGCAAATTCTAATTTCTCTTTTGCAACAACCGCGATTTCTCTACGGTCATATTGTTCTTCTACGACTTCTTTTGGGGCTTTACTAATAAAGTTACTATTAGCAAGTTTTTTATCAATGGCAGCAATATCAGTGTCAAGTTTTTCAATATCCTTATTTAACCTTGATCGTTCTTTATCAAAGTTAATTAATCCAGCAACGTTTATATATATGGTAGATTCTCTATAGACAAATTGAATGGCATCCTCAGTAAGTTGTTTTATCATCTCAGGAGAATCATCCATTACTGCTTCGGCTTTCTCTAAGTTGGCTAAACGCAATATTTGAGCCATATTATTTTTTAATTTTTTCTTATTTCCTTCATTTAGTCCAATTATGTTCACAGATACCTTAGCTCTTGCGGGAACATTGAGTTCACTACGAACAGCTCTGATTTCCGAAATTAACTCTACGACCCAGTTCATTTCTGCTGTGGCATCAGTATTTATTTTAGCGCAATCATTGTCTGGCCAAGAACTACTAATTAATAGATTACCATCACCAAAGTTTTCCCATAACTCCTCAGTTATAAAAGGCATAATTGGATGAAGTAGGCGCATAATAATATTTAATGTCCAAGCAGCAGATTCTCTGGTTTCTATTTTTTCAGATTCGTTTTGTCCCTGTAGAATGGGTTTCGCAAACTCAAGATACCAATCACAAAAAGTATGCCAAACAAACTGATAAATTTTATTAGCTGCTTGATCAAATTTATATTCATCTAGTAACTCTGTGAAACTCTTCACTGTTTCCGCGGTGCTACCAACAATCCACTTATTAAGAGTTAACTGACATAACTCTGGATTAAAGTCGCTTTCAATCATTCTACATTCATTAATTTCGCAAAACCGTGATGCGTTCCAAAGCTTAGTTCCAAAATTACGATAACCAGCAACTCTCTGCGGAGATAGTTTAATATCTCGTCCCATTGCAGCCATTGCAGCTAATGTAAATCTCAAAGCATCAGCGCCATATTCATCAATTATCTCCAAAGGATCGAGAACATTACCTTTAGATTTAGACATTTTCTGCCCTTTTTCATCTCGCACTAAAGCATGTATATAGACTGTGTGAAACGGTGGCTTTTTCATAAAATGTAGACCCATCATCATCATTCTAGCCACCCAAAAAAATATAATATCAAAACCAGTTACCAGTACATCAGTAGGGTAATGAAATTCGAGTTCCTTGGTTGTATCTGGCCAGCCAAGTGTAGAAAAAGGCCATAAAGCTGAAGAGAACCACGTATCTAAAACGTCTTCATCTCGTGTAAGTTCGACAGCAGTCCCATAATAAGTTTTAGCTGCCTCAAAAGCATCAACCTCATTTAATTCCACAAAGACTTCTCCATCGGGGCCATACCAAGCTGGTATTTGATGCCCCCACCAAAGCTGTCGAGATATACACCATGGCTGAATATTATTTAACCAATCAAAATATGTTTTAGACCAGTTTTCAGGTACAAATTTTGTTTGCCCCTGCTCAACCGCCTCTATAGCAGGTTTAGCCAAAGTGGCGGCATCAACATACCATTGTTCAGTTAGCCATGGTTCTATTATGACATCAGATCGATCTCCATAAGGTACGGTGTGAGGATGATCTTCAACTTTTACAAATAATCCAAGTGAATCAATTTCAGATATTATTTTTTTGCGTGCTGTTTCTCTATCTAACCCCTGATAGGATGGCGGTGCATTATTATTAATAACGGCACTCTTATCAAAAATATTTATTTCTTCTAGACCATGACGACGTCCAACTTCAAAATCATTAAAATCATGGGCTGGAGTTATTTTAACAGCTCCTGATCCTTGTTCCGGATCAGCATAGGAATCTGCAACAATTTTAATTTTGCGCCCGACAATTGGTAGAACGGCATTTTCTCCGATAAGGTCTTTGTATCTTGAATCCTCTGGATGAACTGCGATACCAGTATCCCCAAGCATAGTTTCTGGTCTAGTTGTGGCTACCGTTATAAATCGATCTGGATGATTTTGAATTGGGTAACGAAAATACCATAGATGTCCATTAACAGGCTTTTGTATAACTTCAAGATCTGATATAGCTGTGTGTAACTTTGGATCCCAATTTACTAAACGCTGATCTTTATAAATCAAACCTTGACGATGTAACTCTACAAAAACCTTTAGAACCGCAATAGATAATCCTTCATCCATTGTAAAACGCTCACGGCTCCAATCACATGAAGAGCCCAACCTTCTCAACTGGCCTAATATGGTGCCACCAGATTCCTCTTTCCACACCCAGACTTTCTTTAAAAATTCTTTTCGTCCAATTTTATTATGTTTACTGTTTACACTCCCACTTCCTCTATTAAGCTCGACTCCTTCTTCCAATAGTTGACGCTCAACAACCATCTGCGTTGCAATACCCGCATGATCAGTGCCGGGCTGCCAGAGTGCTGCTCGCCCTTGCATACGTCGATAGCGAATTACAATATCCTGTAAAGTGTTATTCAACGCATGTCCCATATGTAGACTGCCCGTAACATTGGGTGGCGGAATAACTATCGTATAGGGTTCTTTATTAGGATCTTCACTTGCAGAAAACTTACCAGAATCTTCCCATCTAGAATACTGTTTAAGTTCTATGCTGACTGGCTTATAGGTTTTTTCCAACATCGTTAACCACTTAAATTAATTCACATACATCATTATTTAACGGAGCCCACAACAGATCACCAGCACTAATCAGAACGAATTAGCTAAGAAATTTAGTAATGGAGTATCACGCTATATTGACTTTACAACTATTCGTTTAATTTCTTCTCTAACTATATTCTCTACGGTCTTTGGTAAATTAGCATCCAACCATTCTTTTAACATTGGACGAAGCATTTCCTTAGTTAGCATTTCTAAGTTCTTATTTTCACTTCCAATGGCAGCATCAGAATCAATTGCAGACAATAAATCAGATATTAGGGAAACACTTAATTCTTCAACTTTAGAAGAAATTATTGGCTCTTCATATACATCACTGGAATTAATAGACGTAGGCTTAGTATTTAAGTTTGTTTCTGATTTATCTTGTGTCCCATTAACCTCATTTGAATCATTTTCATCAACCACATCAGTTAAGATTAATATTTCATCGTCAACAGTATCTATTGATTTATTATTATCTTCATCAATATCTAGATAATCAGAAGATTTTTTATTATCATCTTGTGAAATAATGCGACGTATTGAGGCTAATATCTCCTCCATAGAAGCTTCAGTTTGATCTTTATCATTATCGCTCATGACCAAAATTAAAAATAATAATTCCGGTTAAAAAAATAAATCAATTTAAACTCCTACTTAAATGTATTCTGGATAATGTGCATATCTAAACTAAGATAACAAAAATTTTAAATAGATAACTATCGTTATTCTAGATTAGACCCGTAATACTTATCTCTAACAAATCGTAAGTTTTGACTAGGGTCGTATATATCGACATTCAGCCTGAGGCCTTTCGCTGTTAACTGTCCAGTTGCTGATAAAAGTGAATATCCGCTGACAATAAGATTTCTTTTAGCACTCACAAGGTTAACAAGTGTATCCATTAACTCTTGTTCAGCGTCCAACACATCAAGTATAGTTCTTGAACCAACTTTTGCTTCTTGTTGCACTCCTTCGAAAGCTACTTCTTGAGCCCGTACCGCTGATTTAAAGGATTTAATTCTAGCTTTAGCCACACGGTAATTCTCCCATGCTTCTCTAGCAATTTTTGCAGCATCTCTTTTTCTTAGTGCTACCTCTGAAACTCTTTGACTTGCTAAT
>JAQWSA010000080.1 GCA_029243445.1 Alphaproteobacteria bacterium | reverse complement strand
TCATCTCTATACAATTTAATAATATGTGATTCGGGAGAATATTGAGTTACTGAATTTATTGTAAACCGCTGGGAGAAGAGACTTCGATGACGGGTTATAAAAAGCACTGGACACTTGCCGACATACCTTGGGATAATTTTGACCCATTAAAAGTCGACCCTGAAATGCTGCGTATTGTTAAAGGCGCAGCCCTAGTAGAGCATAATGGCAGTATTTATGCTGAGTATCTAAGCAATGTATTCTTTGATGATCCGGACTTTCAATCCGCAGCTGTTCGCTGGGGAGCAGAGGAGGTGCAACACGGAGAAGCTTTAGTACAATGGGTGAAATTAGCTGATCCTAGTTTTGATTTTGAGAGCCGATTCAAAGATTTTTCGTCTAAAATTACTTTACCTACAAGCACACAAAAATCAGTAAGAGGTTCTCGTTGTGGTGAGCTGGTTGCTAGATGTATGGTAGAAGTAGGAACTTCTTCATATTATACCGCCCTCCGTGAAGCTACTACCGAGCCAGTTTTACGTGAGATATGCCGAAATATCGCACGTGACGAAATTAGGCACTATAAACTCTTTTATTCACATATGGCCCGATATCGCAAAATTGAACGACTGGGTATAATACGACGTATATTAGTTGGAGTGAGCCGAATAAGTGAAAGTGAGGACGATGAATTAGCATATGCATATTATGCGGCAAATAATTCTGGTGAAAAATATGATAGAAAACAGTGCGTTCGAGCCTATATGTCAAGAGCGTATGGATTTTATCGTCCACATCATGTTGAAAGGGGAATAATGCTTATTTTTAAAGCTGTGGGAATTAAACCTCATTCAAAACTAGCTTCGCTTGCAGCTAAAATAGCCTGTTATTTTCTTAACGCTAAAGCTAATCAACAAACCTCAACAGTTCAGTAATTATAGAAGATTATAAAATATTTTCGACCTCATATATTATCACCAGATGCTAAGGATTGAGATAGTTTATTGAACTCGGAAACAACTGCCTCATAAACAGGTCTTTTAAATTCAATAGCAAGACCAACTAACTCGCTAACATCTATCCATTTCCATGATTGGAATTCTGGTTCATCAACCTTATGAACATCAATTTCCCAGTCTTCACCCAGGAAAAGGAACGCAAACCATTTCTGTTTTTGTCCTTTATACCGACCACCCCATATTTGACCTGCAATTTCTGCTGGTAAATCATATGTTAGCCACTCTTTAGATTCTGAAAGTAGTCTTACTTTGTCGGTTCCTATTTCTTCTTGAAGCTCACGGATAGCAGCCGCAATCGGCTCTTCATTCTTATTAATGCCTCCCTGAGGCATCTGCCAAGCATTAGCAGAATCAATGCGCTGTCCTGCCCAAACTTTTCCAATGCGACTAAACAGCATAATCCCAGCACAAAGACGATAATCTATTCTATTAGAAAAATTTTTCATGTTTCCAAACTTATATTCATCGCAATAAGGGTAATTTAGTAAAGTTAGAACTCAAATATAAAAAAACTTATAAAAGCTCTATCTTATCAAATTTAATAAATAAACCACACAGAATAATAATTATTTAATAGCAGGAATACTATATAGTGATATACCTTTGAGAAGATCTATAGCCCTATTTAGTTGATAATCACTAGTCTTCACAGCTTTAATAATTGGTCGATTAGAATTTTTGGGTACAAGCTTATCCCCATCACGAGCATTTCTTAAATCCTTTTCTCTTAAACGACTTTTTTCACTAGCAGTTTCTATTTTGACCTGCTGTACCTCTATGTCTGGTGTAACGCCCGTTTTTTGTATAGAGCGTCCGCTAGGAGTAAAGTATGATGCCGTAGTCAGGCGCATAGCTCCATGTCCTGATATTGGCATAATGGTCTGTACTGATCCTTTACCAAATGATTGTGTTCCCATGATCACGGCCCTGCGATGGTCCTGCAATGCTCCGGCGACAATTTCAGAGGCTGAAGCCGACCCACCATTTATTAGAACAACCATCGGTAAACCATTTATTAAGTCTCCCGACTTAGCGTTAAAACGCTTCGATCCTTTATTATTTCTACCCCTGGTAGAAACAATTTCCCCTCGTTCAAGAAAAGCATCAGATACCTTAATAGCCTGATTAAGTAACCCACCAGGATTGCGTCTTAAATCAAGAACCAATCCATGCATATTATCATTTAATTCTTTTTTTATTTTAGCTATCTCACGTGAAAGTCCACTGTATGTTTTTTCATTAAACGATGTAATACGTAAGTAGCCAATTTTACCTTCAGTGCGCCCACGAACAGACTGTATTTGAATAATAGCACGCGTAATTATTACATCGAATGGATCTTTTCCTTTTCGACGAATGGTCAATTTAATATCTGATCCAACTCTTCCGCGCATTTTATCTACCGCTTCAGCTAAACTAATACCAAGTACTGGTTTACCATCTAAATGAGTAATAAAATCACCAGTCTCAAGCCCTGCCCGAGCCGCTGGAGTATTATCTATTGGAGATACAACTCTCACAAACCCTTGTTCCATAGTAACTTCTATTCCTAACCCCCCAAATTCTCCTCTCGTTTGAACCTTCATGTCACTATAACTATCCTTATTTAAATAGCTTGAATGAGGGTCAAGTGACTGCAGCATTCCATTTATAGCTGACTCGATGAGTTTTTTATCATTAGTTTCCTCAACATAGAATTTACGAACTTTCTCAAATATGTCACCAAAGAGCTCTAATTGACGAAAAGTTTCTACATTTCCTGCAGCTAAAGAGGTTGCCGGATAAAAAACAAATAACGTTAGAATAGTTACTTTTATTATAAAATTATTCATTATTCACCTACTCTGTCGATACTAAATACCATTCCTGGTAAAGATTCATTAGTTTTCTGTTATTTCTTAACTAAAAATAAAACTTATCTTAAAGGTATCTTATCTATCTAAACCGGTAAAATTATTGATTACTCAAGGTAATATTTACGTTGATTTACTCCACTTACTACATCAAATACTAAAGGCTTGCCTGTAGGTAATTCGATATTAGGTATGTCTTCAGCCTCATACTCCCCTATTATCACTAGAACAGCTCTCAAACTGTTGCCGTGTGCAGCAACTAAGATATTCTCTCCAGAAACAACATTCGGCCAAATTTTTTTTTCGAAGTAAGGGCGAACCCTCTTTACAACATCAGCTAAACTTTCGCCTCCAGGTGGTTTAACTTCATAACCTCTACGCCACATATGTACTTGATTAGAACCATACTTCTTAGCTGTTTCCTCTTTATTAAGACCGACTAAATCACCATAGTCACGTTCCCGTAGAGCATCACTCTCTATCAATTCCCATGTACCATTATTCTTAATTTTATTGACATTAGCTCCTTTAATTTCGGCTTCATCTAATGCCATAAGAGCTGTTCGCCGTGCACGTTTTAAAGTAGAGGTATAAACACGATCGAGAGTGATGTTTTTTATTAAACTACCTGCTTTTTTAGCTTCAGCTTCTCCGTCAACCGTTAAATCAACATCGTGCCAACCAGTAAAACGATTCTCTAAATTCCATTGGCTTTGACCGTGACGCAGAAGAATCAAATTATTTATCATTTATTTTTATTTACCTCAAATCAAAATATTTTTATTTAGATACTTATTAAGTATTTTTACCGATTTTTCTATAGGTTCTCCTAATCGCGATGGTACGGATGGCCTATATTAATCTGCTGAGCACGATATATTTGTTCAATTAACAACCCCCTTACAAGCATATGTGGCCATGTCATTTTTCCTAATGAAAGCACGTAATTAGAAGTCTGAAGTATTAAAGGAGAAAGACCATTAGCTCCTCCAATTATAAAAGCTATCTCTTTCTGACCTAATGTACTTCGTTCATTTATTAGTTTAGTAAACCCTTTGCTTGGGAGTTCTTTTCCATGCTCATCAAGTGCAACAATAAAAGCACCTTTTGGAATAGCTTTCATCAATAATTCTGACTCTACCGTGGCGATCTTAGTATTATCTATTTTTTTTCGTAGCTCTTTTTCAACTAGATTGACTGACCAAGAATTTATACGTTCACAATAGTGTTTAAAAAGCATGGACTCAGGTCCAACTCGGGCCCTTCCTATTGCTATAATTGACATACGCATCTAAAGCGCCATCTCTAATTTTTTAAAGATTCAGTCAAGTTTTTCTCATGAATTTCAGTTTCCCAGAGCTTTTCTAAATCATAATGGGATCTCACTTCTGGTCTAAATAAGTTTATAATTACATAACCGGCATCAATTAAGACCCAGTCCTTTAAATGACGGCCTTCACTACGAATCCCAGTTATACCAGCTTTTTTAAGTTTCGATATAAGATGGTCAGTTGTTGAATCCACATGACGTGCTGATCGACCGCTTGCTATTACCATATACTCTGCGATATCAGTTTTACCCATTAAGGAAATTACGGTTACATCATTGGCCTGATCATCATCTAAAGATTTTTCAACTATAGCCAATATCTTTGTAGCAATTTGAGGAGAAGGTTTTTCTTTCAGTTTCACTGTATCTCTATCCTATTTAGTAGTCTTAACTCATCAATATAATTCATTCTAGAGGCCTAACCAATCCGTAGATAAACGGATATTTGTTGAGGTGGCTGAATGCCAGCGTAAAGGCAAAAAAGTCCATGCTGGTGGTTTTCTAATAGCTAAATTTGCTGCGCGCTCTATCGGTAGGCGACTAGCACTATACCTATGTGCTGCCATTCCCGCTAAAGCTTTAAAGTCATAGGTTTCTCTAGCAAAAACAGCAATTGATACATTGCCAAATATTTGATTCCAATGGCGCCATCTAGGAATTTGTAACAAATTATCAGAACCCATGAGCCATACAAATCGTGTAGAAGAAAATTTTTGTTTAATTTTCAGCACTGTATCAACTGTATAACGTGTACCCAGCTGATGTTCTAAAGTAGTAACACTAATCCGTGGATGTAAAGCCATCTGTCGTGCAGACATTACCCGCGAGTTTAATGTTGCCATACCTATGGAACTTTTTAGAGGGTTTTGCGGTGAAACCAGCCACCACACAGCATCAAGTTTTAAACGTTTTAAAGCCTCAACGCTAATATACAAATGACCCTCATGGGCAGGATTAAACGAGCCCCCAAGAAGTCCTATTCTTTGCTTTCCGAATCCATATACCCTTGCGTTTAATGCACTCACAGTTAGGCTCGCACCTGTCCTGAACCACGTACAATATATTTGTAAGTAGTCAATTGTTCAGCACCTACAGGACCGCGCGCATGCAATCTGCCTGTAGAAATACCAATTTCTGCACCCATACCAAACTCACCACCATCAGCGAACTGAGTAGAAGTATTGTGCATCACTATACCGCTATCAACCTGTTCCAAAAATTGTTTTGCCGCTAGATTGTCATTAGTAATTATGGCGTCTGTATGATTTGAGCCATGATGGTTAATATGATTTATAGCATCATCTATGCCATCTACTACTTTAACAGAAACAATAGAATCTAAATACTCAGTATCCCAGTCCTCTGCAGTTGCACCAGTTACTCTACTATCGATGTCTTTTGACAACTCATCGCCACGAACCTCGCATCCAGCACTAGTTAAATCATCAACAATGGGGCTTAATATTTTCTGTAAGATTTTATGGTCAATTAAAATAGTCTCCGTAGCACCGCAGATACTAGTCCGTCGCATTTTAGCATTAATTATTATCGACCGCACCATCTGTAACTCAGCCTGTTCGTGAACATAGGTATGACACAAACCCTCTAAGTGAGCGAAAACAGGCATACGAGCTTCATTTTGTACACGTTCAACAAGTGATTTTCCACCTCTAGGAACTATTACATCAATAAAGTCGTTCATTGAAAGCATAGCACCAACTGCCCTGCGGTCAGTCGTTGGCGGTGCTTGTAAACATGTTATAGGGAGTCCTGCCAAACTAAGCCCATGTTGCATACATTGAAGAATAACTTCTGAAGTATGAAAGGTATCAGATCCACCACGCAAAATTGCGGCGTTTCCTGCTTTTAGACAAAGCCCTCCAGCATCAGCAGTCACGTTAGGCCGAGATTCGTAAATAATTCCGATAACTCCCAATGCCACACGAACACGTGAAATTTTTAGTCCATTAGGGCGATCCCATTCATCAAGAACTACACCAACGGGATCAGTCAGAGATGCAACTTCTTCCAATCCTTGAACAATTGAGCCAATACGATCATTATCAAGTTTAAGCCGATCAATTAACGAATCACTTAATCCCTTTTTTAAACCAGCTTGTAGATCTTTTTCATTAGCAGCTAAAATATCAAGTCGTCTATTACTGATCTCTAGTGCACCAGCTAAAATCGCTGAATCTTTATCCTCACTCGAAGCCTGAGCAAGTATTCTACCAGCAGTCCTAGCTGAGGACCCCATATCCAGCATAACAGACTCTATATCAAGGTTTTTAGTTTTATTATTTGATAAAGCCATATTCTTCACATCTTTCTCTCGGCATAGTAGTGAAGATAATAAATTTCATAGGCAATTTTACCTCATTTTAGTTATTCATATAACTAAGGATAATTCTTTATTTAAGGTTTCCCATATATTTATTATGTAATAAGTATTTTTCACTGCAAAACAGCTATGATGTTAATCTAATAATCATACTAATTGCGTATAAATTAATAAATTGCAAATAAATATGCCCAAAAATTATAGCTATTATGACTTACTAATAATTAAATCATCTCGATGAATTATTTCCTCGCGTCCTCGATAACCAAGTACCTCTTCAGTCTGATTACTCTTTAGTCCTCTAATTCGGTTTACGTCCTCACTAGAATAAGCACTAAGACCACGTGCCATTTCTATGCCTTCCTCATTACGTATTATTATAGGATCACCTCTATCAAAATTACCTTCTACCCTTGTAATACCGGCGGGAAGCAAGCTATTACCAGAAACCAGCGCTTTAGCAGCGCCAGGATCTATGTAAACTGCACCTACGGGATTTAAGCTTCCAGCTATCCAACGTTTCCGCGCCGTCATAGGCTCCGCATCCGCCATAAACCAAGTACACCTCGTGCCTTCATCAATAGAACGCAAGGGTCTTTTAATTCGTCCATCACTGATCACAAGTCGACAGCCAGCTTGCATAGCTATTCGCGCGGCCTCAATTTTGGTAATCATACCACCAGAGCCGTCCTCATTAGATGTAGAACCAGCCATTTCTTCAATATCACTTGAAATAGAATGAACCTGAGAAATATGCTTTGCGTCAGATGCCTTACTAGGGTCAGCGGTATATAAACCGTCAATATCAGAAAGTATAATACATGTATCCGCACTTATCATCTGTGCAACTCTCGCAGCAAGGCGGTCATTATCGCCAAATCTTATTTCTTCCGTAGCTACTGTGTCATTTTCATTTATTATTGGAACAACTCCCAACTTTATTAAAGTAGTAATTGTAGAACGAGCATTTAAATATCTCCTTCTATTTTCAGTATCTTCAGTAGTTAGGAGTATTTGAGCTGCTAGTAAATTATGTCTAGCAAGGGCTTCTTGCCAAGAATGTGCCAAACGAACTTGTCCTGTAGCTGCAGCTGCTTGACTTTCTTCAAGGCGCAGCGCTCTATTTCTAGGACCAGCTGCTAACCCCAATATACGTCGTCCAACAGCTATTGCGCCTGATGACACTATTATAATTTCTGTTCCAGCATGAAAAAGCTCCGCAGCATCCTCCACTAGCCCATCAATCCATGTAGCCCGTAGATTACCATCTTCATCAGCTAGCAATGCAGAGCCGACTTTTATTATTAATCGTCGGCTTTCATTAAGAGAAATCACTGTAACGCCCCTGTCACGGTAAACTTTAAACTTCTGCTGTTACTGGTATTTCCCAAGAAACTCCAGTTTTTTTTGTTTCTGTCTCTTCAATATGGCTATATATGGCTCGCAAGGCTTCAGTAACACCATAGCCAGCGACTGCAGATACGCATAAGACTTCTTGATTAGAAACCCTTTTAAGTGCCTCTGACACTTCATCAACATCAACTTCAATTAACGCATCAACCTTATTTACTGAAATAATTTCAGGCTTATCCGCCAATCCACCGCCATAAGCAACTAATTCAGCACGAACAGTTTTATAGGCTTCTATTGCAGCTTCCACACCTAATGTACCATCAATCAAATGTAGAAGGACTCGACACCGCTCAACATGCCCTAAAAACCTATCTCCTAATCCTTTACCTTCATGGGCACCTTCAACTAGGCCTGGAATATCAGCAACCACAAATTCATTACCATCTGTTTCTACAACTCCCAAAACCGGATGCAAGGTCGTAAATGGATAATTGGCAATTTTTGGTGTGGCCCTACTTACCGCAGATAAGAATGTGGATTTCCCAGCATTGGGCATACCCACTAAGCCAGCATCAGCAATAAGTTTTAGACGCAACCATAACCACACTTCCTCGCCAGGCCATCCCGGTTCAGCACGACGCGGTGCTTGATTAATTGATGACTTAAATTGGGCGTTACCGCGACCACCATCTCCCCCATTAGCAATAATAATACGCTGCCCTTCATAGGTTAAATCAGCTAAAATAGTTTTCTTATCCTCTGCTAGAATCTGTGTACCAACGGGCAAGCTCAATACTGCATCTAAACCAGAGGCTCCACTACAATTTGCTCCCTGGCCGTCTTTTCCACGCTTAGCTTTAAAATGTTGCTGATACCGATAGTCTATTAGAGTATTCAGTCCTCCAACACATTCAAGAACTACATCACCACCACGTCCTCCATCACCTCCATTGGGACCTCCATAAGCAACATTTTTTTCACGACGAAAAGCCACACATCCGTTTCCCCCTGAAGCGGATTGAACGTATACTTTCGCTTCATCAAGGAACTTCATTTGTGTTCAACTCCACAATTAAAAACGGAGAGATTAGTTTCCCAACCTCCCCGAAAAACCCAATCCCTCTATCACTTTTTTTAGGCAGGAGGTTGAACCGAAACAAAAGCACGCCCATTACGACCTCTTGAAAAAGCTACATGGCCTTCAATTAAAGAAAAAATTGTATGATCTTTTCCCATTCCGACATTTTCTCCCGGATGAAATTTAGTTCCACGTTGTCTAATTATAATATTCCCAGGGATAACCACCTCACCGCCATATTTTTTTACACCTAGACGCCGGCCAGCTGAATCTCTGCCATTACGTGAACTTCCGCCTGCTTTTTTATGAGCCATAGTGAATTACTCCTGATCGCCACTTTCAGCAGCTGGTTTCTTAGCTGCAGGTTTCTTAGCCGCTGCTTTCTTAGCTAATGGTTTCTTAGCCGCTGCTTTCTTAGCTACTGGTTTCTTAGCTGCTGCTTTCTTAGCTGCTGCTTTCTTAGCTGCTGGTTTCTTTTCAGTAGCCTTTTTTTCTTCTGATGTAGTTTTTTTAGCAGCCTTGGGTTTAGACTTACTTACTTCTGCTTTACTTACCTTTTTATCATCTTGCTTGTCATCTGTTGCCGCTTTAGCAACGAGCTCAGGTGTCACCTTAGATTTACCGGTTACATCGGTAATTCTTAGAACTGTAAGATCTTGTCGGTGACCAATAGTTCGCCTATAGCCTTTGCGACGTTTTTTCTTAAATACAATAATCTTATCGCCACGGGCTTGCTCAAGTACTTCTGCACTCACGGCCGCACCCTCAAGTACAGGTGTTCCAACTTTGCTAGACTTGTCATCGTTAAACATAAGAACGGGGGACAATGAAATCGTACTTCCGGCATCCGCCGTAAGTTTTTCGACTTCTATAATATCACCGTTTTCAACACGGTACTGCTTCCCGCCTGTTTTAATAACTGCATACATGCTGCTCAATCCAAATAAATGTCATATCATAGTGTAATAAAAGATCATTACG
>JAQWSA010000079.1 GCA_029243445.1 Alphaproteobacteria bacterium | reverse complement strand
TTGACGCAATTAGTGAAGAAAGCAACCGAGTAGGAATATTTGGGCTGAGCTTTACTTATTCAGGTCATCCTGTTTCTGCGGCTGTAGCACGTGAGGCATTACGCATATACGAAGATCAAAATATAATTAATCATGTAAGAGATATGACACCTCATTTTCAGGAGGGACTTCGCGCTTTAACTGATCATCCGCTGGTAGGTGAAGTCAGAGGCAAAGGGTTAGTAGCAGGTGTTGAGCTCGTCAAAGATAAGCCTAGCCATACACCTTTTGATTCTGATTTAAATGTAGGTTCTTTTTGTAACCAAAGAGCGGAAGAGCACGGATTAATAGTTAGAGCTATTGGTGATACCATATCCTTCTGCCCACCACTTATTATTAGTGAAAAAGAGATAAAAGAAATAATTGAGCGCTTTAAACTAGCTCTCGATGATACGTGGGAATGGCTTTGTAGTATAAAAGAATAAAAGCTGAAATCAAAAACAAATGAATTGGGGATAGATATGAACGCAGACTTATTAGCTATGAGTGCAGTCGAGCTGGCCCAAAAATTTAAACAAGGAGAGGCTTCGCCTGTTGAGATGGCACACTCAACACTAGATCATATTAAACTTCATAATGAGACTTTAAATTGCGTATGCCTAATTGATGAAGAAAAATCCATAGAAATGGCTCAAGCCTCTGAGAAAAGATGGCTAGAAGGTAATCCTAACAGTCCCATAGATGGTGTACCGGTAACCATTAAAGATCTCACTCTAACCAAAGGATGGCCAACACTTCGCGGTTCAAAAACAATTGACCCCTCAGGTCCATGGGATGAAGATGCACCGGCAACTGCTAGACTCCGAGAGGCAGGAGCAGTTTTAATTTGTAAGACAACAACACCAGAATTTGGCTGGAAAGGAATAACAGACAACCCTCTCACAGGTATTACCAGAAATGCATGGGATCCTGAACGAACCCCCGGAGGCTCAAGCGGCGGCGCTGCATCAGCAGCAGCATCCTTTATGGGTCCCCTACATCAAGGTTCAGATGCAGCAGGATCAATTCGTATACCTGCGGCATTTAGTGGCGTATTTGGCCACAAACCAACATTTGGCATAGTACCAAATTACCCCCTACCAGGACATATAGGTACCCTCGCCAATATGGGACCATTAACACGTAATGTTACAGATGCTGTATTGATGCTGAATATACTAGCACAACCAGATTTTAGAGATTATATGGCACCACCTTTGCCTAAACAAAATTATTTAGAGGGACTAGAAGACGGAATATCTGGATTAAAAATTGCATATAGTCCAACTCTAGGAGCTAGTGGCTGGGCAGACACTGACGTAGCGGATGCTGTATCTGTTGCTGCTAAAGTTTTCGAAGAAATGGGAGCTATTGTGGAACAAGTTGATCCAGATATTACTGGATGTCGCCAGATAATAAACACTATATGGGCATCAGCAGATGCATGGTTGGTAGATCAGATGCCACCAGAAAAAGCTAAGCTTATGGACCCAGGGCTATTAGATATAGCCGAAACCGGAAGAAGTCTTTCTATTCTTGATTTAGTAGGAGCACATGCTGCACAAATAGAATTAGGCGTTAAAATGGCACGATTCCATGAAAACTACGATTTACTTTTAACTCCACAAATGCCTTTAGAAGCTTTCAAAGCAGGACGCAATTATCCTGAGGGATACGATATGTCGGAATTCTTGGATTGGTGTCCTTTCACTTACCCATTCAATCTAACGATGCAACCAGCGGCTTCAGTACCATGTGGCTTTGGTGACGAAGGCATGCCTGTAGCATTCCAATTAGTTGGACGAAGATATGATGATATTACAGTTTTACGAGCTGCACGTGCATATGAGCAGTTACATCCATTTAAAATGGCAGAAGGCTACTTATAGCTTTAACTTATATATTAATAAAATTAATTAAGCTATTAATTTAAATAACTAATTGGTCTTTTTGTTTCCCATTTTATAGATTTTTCTAATTGGCTAGAAAAACGAAATAATGTAGCTTCGTTTGCAAAGCTTGATACAGCTTGTATCGAAAGAGGAAAACCATCTTCCGTTTGTCCAACTGGAAGACTAATGGCTGGTTGCCCCGTTTGATTAAACCAGACAGTAAAAGGTGAAAATAAAGCAACTCGATTCCAATACTCTTCATCATCATCCAGCATCATATCTATCCACCCTAATTTAGGCGGCATATGACCTAATCCTGGAGTTAACAATATATCATATTTTTTATGAAATTCAGCCATTCGCCTCGACATAGAATGCATACGCGATTGGGCAATAAATATATCATGTCCAAAAACAGATTCACCCTTCATAGCAGTGAGGGCTACAACTCTTTCAACTTCACCTTCTTTCGGTAATCTTTTCTTATTTGGATGAGAGCGTATAATTTGAGCTGCATTAGCTGCCATCAGTGTTCGAAATATATCTTGTGATTCATCATTAGATATTGGCGGATCAGATTCTTCGACATTATGTCCAAAACCTTCTATTATTTTAATAGTTTGTTCAAGAATCTGCTTATGCTGGTTATCGGCTAAAGCAGAAGTAGCTCCCCCAAAAGTAAAGGCTATATTCAAACGACCTGGATCATATTTTACTTCCTCGTGGAATGGTCTAAATGGAACAGGCGCAAAATAAGGGTCACCATCTTTTGGATAACCAGTCACATCAAGTATAGCAGCCTGGTCACGAACAGTTCTAGATACTGCATGTTCAGCAACAGTACCTCCAATACGCTCTCCTAGAGACGGAGCGAAGCTATTCCGTCCTCGTGATGGCTTCATACCAACCAATCCACAACAAGACGCGGGAACCCGGATAGATCCAAAACCATCACTTGCATGCGCTGAGGGTACTATACGAGCAGATACTGCCGATGCAGAACCACCACTAGAGCCCCCCGGGGTTAAAGATAAATTCCAAGGATTCAATGTCGTTCCATAAAATTGAGGTTCACATGTAATTGACATACCAAATTCACATGTATTGGTTTTTCCAAATATACAAAACCCAGCCGCTTTCAGTCTTTTAACAGTTTCACTGTCTTCAGAAGGAATCACATCAGACATAAAGTAGCTACCTCCTGTAGTTGGTACCCCCTTAATTCCTGCACCTAAATCTTTTATTAAATATGGTACACCTGTGAATGGTCCTATAGGCAATCCCATTGATATACTTTCTTGAGCATAATCATATAACTTCGTAACTATTGCATTAATTTCTGGGTTACGAGTTTCAGCGAGACTAATAGCCGCTTCTATAACCTCTTCAACCTTAACTTCTTTTGTACGAATCAGTTCCGCGATACCAACTGCGTCATATTCTTCATACTCAACAAAATCAGTCATTCCTAATACTCCCTTATCGATCTTACCCAAGACTAACTTGCACGAGTCTGTCTAATTGTACACTCTTCATAAAGAAGACAATAAATTCAAACCTACTTAGCAAGGGATGCGATGGCGCTAAAAAAATCACTGACTGGTATTATAATAGCTAGTTCAGCTGCTATCTGTTTTGCAGCCAATACCACCGCTTCACCCATAGCTGCTAACGGCGGTAGCTCTGTGCTTACTTATCTAGTACTGCGAACAACAATAGCTACTTTAGTAATTTTCATTTTATTGCTTATTACAAAAAGCAATATTAAATTATGCCCTAAAAGACGCTGGATGGCTTTAGGTGTCGGAATGATAATGGCAATACATTCATTCGCACTTCTATCGGCAATACAATTTATACCTATAGCTCTTGCAGTCTTAATTTTTTATACATTCCCAATATTAACAACATTATATCTGTGGTTAATTGGTAAAGAACGAGCCAATTGGCTGGCTGGTATAGCATTATTTCTCGGGTTGGCTGGCTTAGCTCTTGCTTTAAATATAGGAGATTCAAAACTAGATATATTAGGCATTGGACTAGCAGTAATTTCAGCAATCGGCATCACGATAGTAATAATCATTAATAGCCAGCTAGTAGGAAAAGGCGATTCAAGACCAGTTACACTACATATGCTAATAGCTGCAAGCGCAGTATTTATTGTGTTAACAACGGTATTAGGTGACTTTCATCTACCTAATACTGTTACTGGTTGGTGGGCTTTTACATCCGGTCCGTTCTTCTATGCATTTGCAATTATTAGTCTTTTTATTGCTATAGCTATTTTGGGGCCTATTAAAGCTTCTATGACAATGAATTTAGAACCTGTTTCATCTATGATTCTTGGTTTTGTAATCTTAAATCAGTCTTTAAGTAATCAACAAATTTTGGGATCAGCAATCGTTATTATTTCAATTCTATTAATTCAACAATCAAACAAGAAAAATATAAACAAGGGAGATCAAAATTGAAAAATTTAATAAACCTTTCTACTAAAATCGGAAGAATATTAAAAAGTAATAGTAATACTATTTCAGTAGCAGAAACCTCTGCAGGTGGTTTATTGTCAGCCTCTTTGCTAGCGGTCCCGGGTGCATCAGCATATTTTCTTGGTGGAGGAGTTATTTATACCCAAGAATCTCGACGAATATTATTAAACCTAAACGACACAGAAATGGTTGGAATACGTTCATCTAGCGAACCTTACGCTGAGTTGCTCGCTCATACTATTAAAAATAATTTTTGAAGTAACTGGGGAATATCAGAAACTGGAGCTGCTGGTCCGACAGGCAATAGATACGGTGATAGTGCAGGCCACACCTGTATCGCAGTATCAGGCCCGGTTAGTGAGGTAATGACACTTGAAACAGAATCTAATGACCGTGAAAGAAACATGGAGGCTTTTGCTCTAGCAGCCCTTAAACTATTTGAAAAATGCCTCACAAAAACATAAAAATATATTCCATAATAACATTAGTTCTTGTTAAAGTTAGAACAATAGAATTAGATAAACAGTTTAATTGAAAATCAGAATAACATTAGCTTAACTACTGCAGATCAGGACTACAATCCAGCTGCTACATACGGAGAAAGTTAATATGAAACGTAGCACGAATAAAATTCTAACTACCCATACAGGCAGCTTACCTCGCCCTCAGAATGTTGTGGACTTACTGATTGCTGAAGAAGAAAATAAAGGGACACAGACAATTGAACTGGAAGATGCTGTTACTGAAGCAATTGATTATGTAGTTAAAAAACAAGTTTCAGCTGGTCTTGATATAATTAACGACGGAGAGCAAGCTCGGCCTGATTATACTTCTCACGTTAAAGACCGTTTGGCAGGATACGATGGCCCAAGCTCAGCTCCTATAGTAGGGACCGGAGAAGAAGGCTTTCCTGAACTTAATGAAATGCTAGGAAGACAGTTTTCTTCTACTTTACAAAATCGTCCTACCTGCTCAGGGCCTGTAGGCTGGAAAGATTGGTCGGCTGTTGAGCAAGATATAAATCGAGCAAAATCTGTATTTAATATAGCTAATACAACTGAAACTTTTTTGACTTCACCTTCACCTGGTCAAATTTCTCGTTATCTAAAAAATATTTATTACCCAACCGAAGAAGAATATGTATTTGCTTTAGCCGATGTTATGGCAAAAGAATACGAGGCTATAGTTGATGCAGGATTAATATTGCAACTAGATTGTCCAGATCTTGCTCTAAGTAGACATACGGTTTTTCGTCACTTAAGTCTCACTGATTTTAGGAAAGAAATTGAGATGCACGTCACGGCTCTTAATCACGCAGTTAGAAATATTCCAGCAGACAAAATGCGCATGCATATATGCTGGTCTAGTACCTTAGGACCTCACCACGAAGACGTACCTTTGAGTGATATTTTGGATATAGTTTTAAAAGGTAAGCCAGGAGCAGTATCCTTTCCTGGCGCTAACCCAAGACACGGACACGAATGGAAAGTATGGAAAAGCATTAATTTACCTGATGAAAAAGTAATTATTCCTGGAGTAATCGATTCTACATCTAATTTTGTAGAACACCCTGAACTAGTGGAAGATAGAATACTCCAATATGCAAATATTGTTGGTCGAGAAAACGTTATAGCAGGAGTTGATTGCGGATTTGGTACTTTTGCAGGTCGTGTGCAAGTGGATCGAAACATAGTATGGATGAAATTAGATTCATTAACTGAAGGTGCTAACAGAGCGTCTGATAAATTATGGTAAAATATTTGTCAGACATCCGAATATTATATGCTTATATTGGTGCGGGCGGTGGGACTCGAACCCACAAGCCAGTTACGGCACGGGATTTTAAGTCCCGCGTGTTTACCAGTTTCACCACGCCCGCAATTATTTATATCCAGAAGTTGGGAACTTAATCGCCGAATCTTCTATACGCAACTTAGTTAACAACTTTTGTTCCATTAGTTATACCCTGAATTCATTTTTTCTATATAGCGGAGTCTACATTGGATAGTACAGAAATTCTGCGCCTCGTTGGCATAATTGCAGTCCTACTCATGGTCATACCAGGCCTAATATATGGTTTACGCGACCGCAGAAAAGCGTTACGAAATGTTATTATTTGGATTACTCTATTTGTTATCAGCATATTACTTTTTTGGCTTCAGGTGCGCGACTAGATTATTGTCATTAACATAAATTTCTTTCCATAAATTATTTTTTATCGGATTTTATAGTTGGCACCTCAACTCCACCTTCTACAGGCTCTCCACCGAGACTAATTATAAGATTATACAAACGTTCACTTGCTTCCAAAATACGATCTTGCTCAGGTCCACGAAGTACAAAATTACTACCAGGCCGACCATCAAAATAGAATGGATAGCTTCCAATATCTAGATCAGGGTAATCGTCTTGAAGCAGACTTAACTGTGTAGCAATTGTACCCTCAGCAACGTAGCTACCAATAGTATTAGAAATCATTGTTACGCCACGCTCGAGAAAAGGTACAGCCGCCCCAAACATGGCCTGCATTACTCTTGGTATTCCGGCCATCACAAAAACGTTTTCTACTTTAAATCCGGGAGCTCCACTAACTTCGTTTATGAGTAATTCTGCAAACTCAGGCGTACGGGCCATACGCAGACGAGCTTCAGTTACTTCATTACCCATTTTTATAATTCGCTCTCGTAGCATTTTTTCAGCTACTGGGTGATGTATTAATTTTTGACCAAATGCTTTTGCAATACAATCAGCAGTTATGTCATCATGAGTTGGTCCAATCCCACCTGTAGTAAATACATAGTCAAACTTAGATCTACAATGATTCACTGCTTCTATAATTTCATCTTCTATGTCGGGTACGACACGAGCTTCACGTATCTGGATGCCAAGTTTATTAAGCTCGACCCCAAGGTACTTTAAATTCACATCATGGGTTCGTCCTGATAGAATTTCGTTACCAATTATTAGCGCTGCCGCTGTAATTCTTCTTGCCTCACCCATAACATTTCCTTTCTAATAGCCTAGAGCTATATAAAAATATTCCTTGTTTTCTAATTAGATTTCCTAGCATGCATGAAACTGGTCGTCAAAGATTGCATTTTTATCTAAATATACCCCATATCCCAGCTCG